>NZ_RZSW01000580.1:0-3787 GCF_003997375.1 Mesorhizobium sp. M5C.F.Ca.IN.020.29.1.1
CTATATTGAGGCGGCGGCCCTGTATCTGGCGCTGAGCTCGGTGCTGTCGGCATTGCAGACGCGCTTGGAAAAGCGACTTAACCGCTATGGCGGCTTCCTGGAGGCGCGTTCATGATCGGCCTCACCGACATCGAGAAGCGCTTCGGCGACAACCTCGTGCTGAAGGGCGTGACCGTCACCATCGAAGAAGGCAGCGTCACAGCCCTTGTCGGTCCCTCGGGCGGCGGGAAAAGCACGCTTCTGCGCTGTATCAACCTGCTTGAGATCCCGACTTCGGGCACGGTGCGCATCGGCGACGACGCGCTCGAATTCCACCCCGGCGGCAAGGTTTCCGCAACGGCCATCCGGCGCCTGCGGCTGCAGACGGGCATGGTGTTCCAGAATTTCCAGCTGTTCCCACACCGCACCGCGATCGAGAATGTCATGGAGGGGCTGGTGACGGTGCTGAAATGGCCGACGACGAGGGCGCGCGAGCGGGGGCTCGCTCTGCTCGAAAAGGTCGGGATGGCGCATAAGACCGATGCCTGGCCGGCGACGCTGTCAGGCGGCCAGCAGCAACGCGTTGCGATCGCCCGGGCGCTGGCGCCATCGCCGAAAGTGCTGTTGTGCGACGAGCCGACCTCGGCGCTCGATCCGGAACTGGCGCAGGAGGTGGTCGACGTGCTCAGCCAGCTCGCCCGCGAGGGGACCACCATGGTGATCGCGACGCACGACCTGCGCCTCGCATCGAAGATCGCGCAGGAGGTGGTGTTCCTCGACGCCGGCAGCGTCGTCGAGAAAGGCCCCGCCGCTGTCCTGTTCAGCAATCCGGAGCGCCAGCGAACCAGGCGGTTCATCGCGACACTGAAGCAGGAGGCAGAGAAGGAAGGAGGCGGCGAAGGTTAATGCATGTCGCCTAAAAGTTCGTAGCGGTTTGGGATAACGACATGCATACAAAGAAAAACCCGGCGCGAGGCCGGGTTTTCCAATTCGAGGGCGAGAAGCGCTCAGGCAGCTTCTTCTTGCTCGGCTTCTTCGTTGTCGGCCTTGGCGCCGCGTTTCGGACCCTTGTTGAGGTTCACCTCGATGAGGCGCACCGCCTCGGTTTCCGACATGCGGTTGACGGCCGCGATCTCGCGCGCCATGCGGTCGAGTGCCGCCTCATAAAGCTGGCGCTCGGAATAGGACTGCTCCGGCTGGTTGTCGGCGCGGTAGAGGTCGCGCACCACTTCCGAGATCGAGATCAGGTCGCCGGAATTGATCTTCGCATCATATTCCTGAGCCCGGCGCGACCACATGGTGCGCTTGACGCGGGCGCGGCCCTGCACGACCTTCAGCGCGCGATCGACATAATCCTCTTCCGACAGCTTGCGCATGCCGATGGAGGTCGCCTTGGCAACCGGAACCTTCAGACGCATCTTGTCCTTCTGGAAGTCGATGACGAACAGTTCCAGCTTGTGGCCCGCAACTTCCTGCTCGTCGATCGAGACGATCTGGCCGACGCCATGCGCCGGATAGACGATGTACTCGCCGGTCTTAAAACCGTGACGCGCTGCGCTGGACTTCTTCTGCGGGGTGATTGTTGCCATTACGCCATGAACTCCTTGGTGTGGTACCGGCATTCTGCCGGCCGAACTCGCGCGATCGGGTAACCGATCGTTAGCCGCACAACTACGAAACCACCGGAAAAGCCGAGGTCGGCAAGCCGCACAATTGCGACTGCCTGCCCCAGATCACTCTGGTCCGGATTGAGAAATTCACCTTTCAGTGATTTGGGGCGTTTGCGCCATAAATCGACGTTGTGTCACCGGCATGTTTGGCTGATATAGCACAAAAAGTCGGAAGAATCAAGGTTTTGCTGCACGCGCGAAGGTCAAGCGCGATCTCCGCTATCAAGGCAGTTAATGTGCGGTGCCTATTACGCCGCGTCATGCCGATCAAATCGGCGTCGCCGTTACAGCGCCACGCGCCCGTTTTGGACGTGCACGGGACGCTGTGACAGTTTTGATCTTGCGCATGATACTTTTCGAAAATCGATTCCGATTTTCGGAGTCAGGCGCTAGTCGCCCTCGCCGGGCTCGGGGGAGAAATACTTCTCGAACTTGCCGGCCTCGCCATCGAAGGATTTGGCGTCGGCCGGAGGCTCCTTCTTGGCGGTGATGTTGGGCCATTTATCGGCATATTCGGTGTTGATCTGCAGCCATTTGTCGAGCCCCGGCTCGGTGTCAGGCTTGATCGCGTCGGCCGGGCATTCCGGTTCGCAGACGCCACAGTCGATGCACTCGTCGGGATGGATGACGAGCATGTTCTCGCCCTCATAGAAACAGTCGACCGGACAGACCTCGATGCAGTCCATGTATTTGCATTTTATGCAATTATCGGTCACGACATAGGTCATCAGTCGGCTCCGGGACGTCACGTTTTATCAGAGCGAGGTGCGTCCAATCGGACGCACAAATGCACGCTCCAACGCTTTGAATTCACGCATCGTGTTCCCCAATGCGGTAGGCTTTTTTGGTGAGGTAACGTCTTTGCCCGCCGCTTGCAAGAGCAGCCATTGCGCGCGATACCGGCGTTTCCGGAATGGAATTCCAGACGGCCATGCGACGAAAGCCAGTTATGCGTCAGTCATCGCCGAGCAGCCGGTCGGTCTCCCGGCGTTCCTTCTTGGTGGGGCGGCCGCTGCCGGCATCGCGCAGTGCGGGAATCGCATCGGGAACGGCCTCGCCTTTTGGCACCGGCGGTGGCGACATATCCTCATAGAGCAAGCGCGCTTCCTCTGCGGGGCCGCGCCGGCTTCCCGTGCCGAGCACCTTCCAGACGAAGATGCGCCGCTCGAGAGTGATGGTCAGGACGTCGCCGGCGCGGACCAGATCGGAGGCCTGCGCTGCTTTGTCGCGATTGATGCGGACGCGTCCGGCCACCACCAGCTTCGCTGCAAGCGAGCGCGATTTCACCGCACGCGAAAAGAACAGCCATTTGTCGATGCGCTGGCGGGCATCAGCGACCATCGGAGCGAGCGAACCTACTTCTTCAGCTGGTCGCGCAACGCGGCGAGCTTGGCGAAGGGGGAATCCGGGTCGAAGCGCACGGGACGCTCCTCGCGCGGCTTCGGCTGGAACGCGGGTTTTCCACCGGGCGCGCCACCCTTGCCCTCCGGCCTGCCGCCCTTCCAGTCGGGCCGGCTTTCGCGACGATCGGAACGCTCGCCCTGCGGCTTGCCGTCGCGCCGCTCTCCCGTCTCGCCCTGGGGCTTGGGCTTGAACTTGCTGCGGTCGAAGCGCGGTTTGCCGGCGCCGTCGCGGCGTCCTTCATGGGCGGGCCGGCTGCCTGGAGCGCCGACCGGTTGTCCGCCGGTGGCATCTGCCGGTGCGTCGCCACGGCCATCGCGCGCGGCTTGCCCGTTGCGCGGGCGATTGTCCCTATCACGGGGCCGGTTATCATGGTGGCGGTGGCGCGGGCGCTGGTCGAAGCGGCCCTGCCGCCACAACAGAATGGGCTTTGGTTCCTCGGCTTCTTTCTCGGCCTGGGGAGCAGCCTCGCCAGTGGCGGCTTCCGCCGTCGCGGCAGGTTCGGCCGACACTGCTTCCGTTGCAGGCGAGGCTTCGGAGGCCGGCTCCGCCGATGCGACTTCAACCTCGGCGGTTTCGAGTTCTGCCTCTGGCTGAGCCGCTGATACCGGAGGCGCTTCGGCTGCGGCTTCGGCTGCAGGCAGCTCCTCTTCCGTGATCTCAGCCGGAGTTTCCCGCTGAGCTTTCGCGACAGGCTCCGCTTCACCTTCGGTGGAGGGTTCCGCAGGGGCTTCGGC
>NZ_RZSW01000581.1:0-3772 GCF_003997375.1 Mesorhizobium sp. M5C.F.Ca.IN.020.29.1.1
ATCGAAGCCGTGTGCCGAGATCAGCTCACGTGCCGCGGCCACGATCTCGTCATCGCCAAACACCGCGCGTCCGACCGCTTCGCCGAGTTCCTTGCGATTGGGCGTGATCGCCGTCGCCCCGGCATAGCACGCATAATCGCGGCCCTTGGGGTCGACGAGCACCGGTTTTCCCGCCTGGCGGCAGATCGAGATCAGCTCGCCGGCGACGCCGTCGAGCAACATGCCCTTGCCGTAGTCGGACAGGATAACGATGTCGGCTTGCGCGAGCGCGGCGCGGAAATGCCGGACCAGCGTTGCTCGCTCAGCGTCGCCCAGCGGCTTGATTTCCTCTTCGTCGAAGCGCAGCACCTGCTGGTTGAGCGCGCTGAAGCGGCTTTTCGACGAGGTCATCCGGTTCGCGTCCTGCGCGAGGCCGCCAGTGTCGACGCCAAACTCGGCGAGAATGCGCATCAGATTGACGCCGGCCTGATCGGCGCCGATCACCGAGACCGGTATCGCGGTGGCCCCGAGCGAGACGATGTTGGCGACGACATTGCCGGCGCCGCCCATCGCCGACGTTTCGCCACGCCCGCGCAGCACCGGAATGGGCGCTTCAGGCGAAATCCGCTCGATGACGCCGTTGACGAAACGGTCGAGAATGAAGTCGCCGACCACCAGCACGGTGACTTTGCCGAATCGCGAGATGGCGCGGTGAAGGGGTTCGGGAGAAGGCAGGTATTGCTCGCTCATGTCATCCGCGACGTGCAATGAGAGCCGGTCCCCAAGCTGTGAAAGCGCTGGACTGGCGGGCTGGTCGTTCATGGCGAAGCCGATATACCGCAATTCGGTCCAGCGCAACGGCAGGCATCGAACGGACCACAGCCAACGCCGGTTGACGGATCAGCTTTTCTGCAAAGCCACATGAACGCCCAATCCGACGAGCACCGCACCGCCCGCACGCCGCATGAGGCGCTGCGCGTGGCTCGAGCGCCGCAGCTTGGTGACCAGCGCACCTGCCAGCACCACGCACATGACATCCGCCGAAGAGAACATCAGATTGACGATCGTCCCGAGGACGAGGAATTGGAGCCAGACGGGAAACGTCGCGGACGCGTCGATGAATTGTGGCAGGAACGCCATGAAAAAGATTGCAGTCTTGGGATTGAGCACCTCGACGGTGATACTCTCGAAAAAGGCGCGGCGGGCGGATTTCGGCTCAATACCAGGCATGACAGCATCGTCTTGCACCCTGGCGCGAAACAGCGACACACCCAGCCAGATCAGATAGAGTGCGCCGGCCAGCTTGACCGCGATGTAGAGCGTCGGCACGGCGTGGAAAAGCACGGACAACCCGGCAGCGGCGGCGACGACGTGCACATAGCCGCCAAGATGGATACCCAACGCCGCCGTCAGGCCGGACCAGCGGCCCCGCGCCATGGTTTGCGCAGCAGCGTAAAGCATCGCCGGACCGGGGATGTAGGCAAAGATCGCCGTGGTGGCGAAAAAGGCGATAAGCAGTTCGGTCGACGGCATTATCCTTGCTCCTGTCGTGCCTCGCCGGTGGATCGCCGACTGAAGCGAAAGCTTTGCGGCGGCACTGTGGCGCTCTCCCAACCGCCGGATTGCGACCTGCTTTATCGACAGCCCCGCAAGCCTCCCCTATAAGGGCCGGAATTGGCACGAGATACCAGAGGCTTTCATGATCATCGTCACGGGCGGCGCCGGCATGATCGGCTCCAACATCGTCGCCGCGCTCAATGCCGAAGGGATCAGCGACATCGTCGTCGTCGACGACCTGACCGACGGCCACAAGATTGCCAATCTCGCCGACCTGCAGATCGCCGATTATCTCGACAAGGACGATTTCCTGCCGCGGATTGAGGCCGGGGACCTCGGCCGCATCGAGGCCGTCTTCCACCAGGGCGCCTGCTCGACGACCACCGAATGGAACGGCAAGTTCATGATGCAGGTAAACTACGCTTATTCGAAGCGGCTGCTGCATGCCTGCCTGGCACTGCGGGTGCCTTTCCTCTACGCCTCCTCAGCCTCGGTCTATGGCGGCGGCGCCGAGTTTCGCGAGGAGCCGGAATGCGAACGCCCGCTCAATGTCTATGCCTATTCAAAGAAGCTGTTCGACGACTATGTCCGCCGCACCGTCTTCGATACCGATCATTCGCCGGTTGCGGGCCTGCGCTATTTCAACGTCTATGGACCGCGCGAGGCGCATAAGGGCGCCATGGCCTCGGTCGCCTTCCATCTGTTCAATCAGGTCGAGCAAGGCCAGAACCCGAAACTGTTCGGCGCCTATGACGGTTTCGGACCTGGCGAGCAGAGCCGCGATTTCATCCATGCCGGCGATGTCGCCGAGGTCAATCTGTGGCTATGGAAACGGGGCTCAAGCGGCATCTTCAACTGCGGCACCGGCCTTGCCCAGCCGTTCCGCGCCATAGCCGAAACGGTGATCGGCACGCTGGGCAAAGGCGAGATCGAATTCATCGACTTCCCCGACCACCTGAAGGGAAGCTACCAGAGTTTTACGCAAGCTGATATGTCCCGGTTGCGCGCCGCCGGTTACAATGGTCAGTTTCGCACAGTGGAAACCGGCGTCAGAGACTATGTCGAATGGCTGAAAGCCCAACGATCCTCGTGATCGGCCCACGCTGGGTGGGCGACATGGTGATGGCGCAGTGCCTGTTCTCGGCACTAAGAGAGCTTCACCCGAACGCCGCGATCGATGTGCTGGCCCCGGCATGGGCGGCGCCACTGGTCAAGCGCATGCCCGAAATACGCCAGCAGATCGATCTGCCGCTGAAATCCGGCGCGCTGGAATTCCGCATGCGAAGGCGCTTCGGCCGCCTGCTGCGCGGCCACTACGGCATCGCCTATGTCATGCCTGGGAGCTGGAAGTCGGCGCTCGTCCCGTTCTTTGCCCGCATTCCGCGCCGCGTCGGCCATCTCAAAGAAATGCGCTACGGGCTGCTGACCGATATCGTTCCCTTGCCCGACCATTTGAAACGGCGCACGGCGCAGGCCTATTTCGGCCTCGCGCGAGGGGGCACGTTCCGCGCTCCCAAGCTCGCTGTCGATACAAAAAACCAGGCGGAATTGCTGGGCCGCTTCGGGCTGGAGGCGAAAAAATTCGTCGCGCTGATGCCCGGCGCCGAATTCGGCCCGGCCAAACGCTGGCCGAGCGAACGCTATGCCGGCCTTGCCCGCGACATGATGGCCAAAGGTTTTGAGGTCGCGCTGTTCGGGTCGAAGAACGACGCCGACGTAACGGCGGAAATCGCCACGCTTGCACCTGGCGTCGTCGATCTCGCCGGCCAGACGCGGCTGGAGGACGCCATCGACCTGATCGCCGCGGCCAGGCTTGCGGTGTCGAACGACAGTGGGCTGATGCATGTTGCCGCCGCAGTCGGCACGCCGATCGTTGCCGTCTACGGCTCGACCTCGCCGCAGAATACGCCGCCCCTCGCCGAGCAGCGCGAACTGGTCTGGCTCGGCCTGTCCTGTTCGCCCTGCCACCGGAAAATCTGCCCGCTCAGCCATCTCAATTGCCTGAACACGCTCGAGGTTGCACAGGTCGCGGCAGCGGCGGAACGGCTGCTGGAAATGCCGGCCGCCGCATGAGGGTGCTCATCGTCAAGACATCCTCGATGGGTGACGTCATCCACACCTTTCCGGCCGTCGAGGATGCGCGCCGCAACCGGCCGGATGTGTCGCTCGACTGGTGTGTGGAAGAGGCTTTTGCCGGCATCGTGGCGCTGCATCCGGCGAGCGCAACCATCCACAC
>NZ_RZSW01000582.1:0-3738 GCF_003997375.1 Mesorhizobium sp. M5C.F.Ca.IN.020.29.1.1
GCCTTTATTCCGTCGGAGTCCAACGCCTGCCCGAAGGCATAACCCTGCAGTATGTCGCAGCCCAAGATCTTGAGTGTCTGTGCGTGCTCCATCGTCTCGACACCCTCCGCTACGACCTCAATACCCAGGGATTTGCCGATTTCAATGATCGACGAGACGACCTGCCTTCGTTGCGGCGATTTGACAATTGGGACGACCAGCTGGCGATCTATCTTCAGCCGGCGAGGCTGCAGCTTGAGCAAGCTGACTATTGAGGCATAGCCCGTACCAAAATCGTCTATTTCTACGTCAATGCCTAGCTCTTTTATCTGCTCAAGATTCCAGGTAACAAAATCATCATTTTCGTCAAGGAAGATTGACTCAACGAGCTCGAATGAAATCGTTCCTTTCTTGATATTCAGCTTCCTAAGACTCTTTATGAGTTCCTCATCTTGAAGGCGGCGCGCCGAAACGTTGACTGACACCCGCGGAATGTGAAGATTCGCAGCAGACCACTCTTCGAAATCCAAAAGCGATTGCTCTAATATGGTTCGATCGATGATCGAGACGACATTCAGTTCTTCCGCAATCCTTAGGAATACATCGGGCGCCAAAATACCCTTCTCCGGATGTCTCCATCGCGCCAGCGCCTCAACCCCAACAATTTCGAGCGTTTTTGCGTCAAATTGCGGCTGGTAGAAGGGAATGAACTCGTTGCGCTCAAGGCCGCCGAGAATTTCGTCGGCAATCCGTTTTGTGTCGACGATTTCGCTTTGCATCGCCTCGGTGAAGAATTCGTATCGATTGCGCCCACGCCCCTTTGCTCGGTAAAGCGCGATGTCAGCATTGACCAGCAGGTGTTTGGCTTCGACATCTTTTCCGTTGTCGACTGCAATTCCCACGCTCACGCCAAAACGGCATCGATGGCCCTGATAGTAGACGGGTTCGCGCATCTGGCTGATGACGCGGTCAGCGAGCAGCGCCAGTTGCTTGATATCGTCATGCACCACGCACAGGACGATGAATTCGTCTCCTCCGATCCGAGCGACGAATCCCTCACCATCGACCTTGGATCGGAGGACAGTTGACGCGTGAACAAGCATTGCGTCGCCTGCGGCGTGGCCAAGCGTATCGTTGATGTGCTTGAACCGATCCAGATCTATGTGAAGGAGTGCCGCATACCCGCCGGCGCGCCTGGCGTTTGCTGCGTAATCTTCCAGCACTTGGTCGAGGTAACGCCGGTTGGGCAAACCGGTCAGCGAATCGTGGAGCGCAATGTGCTCTATGCGCGCCTTGGCCGACTCGAGTTCTGCATTTTTCGACTCGGAAAGCTGTTTTGCGCGAACCAGGTCCTTGTTCAGCAGGACATCGGCTGTCACATCCCATTCGGCGCCAATCATTTTTGGGGTGTCGTTTGCGACCCGGTGAATTATCGCTTTGGATCGGACATGGCGAATCTCGCCATCCGGCCGAATGATCCGGTACTCCGACAAATATGGCCCGCCGACGGCCATCGCGCTGTCGAAATCGGCGTGGGCGCCAGCCAAATCGTCCGGGTGGATTGCTCCCGCCCAGTCCAGGTAGCCGCGGTGCTCCCCAGTCGGTTTGCCGTATATTTCATTGACGCGGTCATCCCACGTAAGTTCGTTGGTCGCGAGATCGTGTTCCCAAACGCCAATAGCTGACGCTTCCAGGGCGAGTTCCAGCCGTCTCGACAATCGACTCAGTTCCGCATAGTTGCGCTGTCTCTCGCCAATCAGGCGACCCGTAACCAGGAATGGGATCACAACCAACGCCCCGGCCACCGCCATGATTGCGCGCAAGAACCAGGCGTTGTCGGGCGTCGAAGGCCAGCCGTTTTTGGGAATGGCTGCGATCCGCCACGAACCGGACGGGAGCAGAACGTCGGCTGTCACCGGATTGCTTTTGGCGACGCCCTCATTGCCGAAGAATTGATCTCCACTTGGACCGAGAGCGTCCTTGCCGATCAGCGCTATGTCAATCCCGAGATCATCGTCAAGCAGGCCGCTCGCCTTATAAAGGCGCTGAACGTCGACAACGGCCGAAATGATGCCCCAGAATCTTTCGGTGTTGCCCGCACTCCGTACAAAAACCGGAATACGACCGACGAAGCCTTGCCCTCCCTGCCTCAAGTCGACGGGACCGGCAAGAATTAGCTCGCGCTCGTCTCGCGCCCTTAGCGCGGCCACACGCTGGCGCTCGTCCTTGCGGTAATCGAGGCCTATCGCCTTCTCGTTGCCCTCCATCGGGTACATCAGGGAAATGACCAGATCGGGCGCGCCGGCAATATTTTTCAATTGCGAGCCCCCGCCAAACAGGTTGCTCGCGAGCGAGGCGAAGCGTTGCTGTCCCATATAGGGCTCAGTCACGACCGCCGCGACCAGGCCCTGCACCAGTTGAAGGTTTCCGTTGATGTTACCTTCAAGCTTGGCGCGGATAAGATTGACCTTGGCCAGGACATCCGCACGGGCGGCTTGATCCGAGACGACTTTGTTCTGGTGGTCCGCGAACGCTGCGCCGACGGCAATAACTATCACCGCCATTGCCGCCGGGATATTTGCCGACGAAAAAACAGCCTTCTTAATACCGCCGAGCCTAGCGCGGAAAAGAGCCAATAGGCGATTCCTCAGCTGCTATTCAGGTTCTCGGGCAACCCGACCAAGGAATATTAGCTAGCAATATTTAATTTTGACCTTCACGGGCTCTAAAATTTTTGCACTTTCCCACCGCCTGGTGCCGCCGGAGTGGTTGGAACAGACCTGCGGCTCGCTTGACACCTTAGAATTGCTTGCAGTCGCTGAAGGTGCATGGGTTGCCCTCGTGGAGGGATAACCGTGCTCACTTTTCCGGCATCAGATCGACGAGATGACAATGCAAAATCTGGAATAAGAGCAGGATTAGTGGCCCTCAATCGTCTTGGGGGTAACAAGATATGGGATCTTGCCGACGCTACGCTTCGTCGCGCCAATGGAATAGGCCATCGGGATCTTGGGAGAGTTCTCTGGCAAGCCGTACATATCCTTGCCGGCCCTCACGGCAAATGAAAAGTGCTGCCACGAAACCGTGTCATGCTCATTGAGAAAATCAAGCGTCAGCCCAGCTGAAATCAGCGCGTTCACCACGTCACTGACCGGATGAATCCACTCGTAGTAGCGAGGATGCTTCAAGATGCGGTCGTCGCCGGTATAGGTGAGTTCCTCGTTCCATGCGAGGGGTCGAGCTATTGGCGTTCGCCAGTCATGCTTGAACTCCAGCGCCGCAGCCTTGCGGTCACACTGGAACATCAACGGGTGGCCCTCGGCCAGATAGAGCCGGCCGCCGGGGCGCAGGAGATCGGCAACCACTCGCGCCCAGCGGAACACGTCGTCCAGCCAGTTTACCGATCCCCAGGTAACGTAAGCGATGTCAAAGGTTCGGCCGAGCGCCTCGACTGCCTCGAACAGTGGCGCCTCCACGAAGCGCACATTAGTCCCTGCCTTTGCAGCGAAATCCCGCGCCGCTGCGATCGCTGTCGGTGAAAAGTCGAGGCCGGTCACGCTGCCCGCGCCGAGATTCTTCAAGCTGATTGTGTCGAGCCCGATATGACATTGCAGATGGACGATATCTTTGCCGACAATGTCACCGACCTCGCGCGTTTCCAACTCATAGAGATTGGATCCGCCTGCCAGCACATTTTCTATGTGGTAGCTGCCCGTTGTGTCGGTCGAATGCAGTTCGGCCCGATCATCCCAATTAAGG
>NZ_RZSW01000583.1:0-3736 GCF_003997375.1 Mesorhizobium sp. M5C.F.Ca.IN.020.29.1.1
GTTTGGAAGTCCACGCGAAATCTACGACCGGCCGGCGACGATGTTCGTCGCCGATTTCATCGGCTCGCCGCCGATGAATTTTCTCGGCTTTGGTGGCGGGCTTTCAAAGGGCGCCAGGGAGATCGTGGTGCAAGGCGCCAAGGTGGCAGTGCCGGAGGTGCGCGAGGATATCGCGTCGACCGACATGGCGCTCGGCATCCGGCCGGAACACATCCGCTTCGACGACGGCTCGAAGCTGCGCGGCGCCATCTATGGCACCGAATATCTCGGCACCACGCAGATCGTTGCGGTGGAGACATCAGGCGGCATCATCAAGGCGCGGGTGCCGGCCGAAATCCGGCTCAATGCGGGCGACCATGTCGGCCTGGCGCTGAGCAGCGCGCGGCTGTCGCTGTTCGAGAAGGGATCCGGCCGCGCGGTGCGAACCGCAATCCATGACGGGGCCTCTCAGGGAAAAGCGCATCATGGCTGACGTGCACATCAAAGGCGTGACAAAAGCCTTCGGCGAGCATGTCGCCGTGGACACTCTCGATCTGCACGTCGCCGATGGCGAATTCGTCGTGCTGCTCGGCCCGACCGGGGCCGGCAAGACGACGACGCTTCGGCTTGTCGCAGGATTGGAACGGCCGGATACGGGCTCAATCCATATCGGCGGCCGTGATGCGACAATGTTGTCGCCGGCCGAGCGCGACACCGCCTTCGTCTTCCAGCAATATTCGCTCTATCCGCATCTGTCAGTCTACGACAACCTGGCCTTTCCGCTGCGCTCGCCGGCGCGGCGGCTGAGCGAGGACGCGGTGCGCCGCCGCGTCGAGGATGTGGCCAAGATGGTGCGTATCCACCACAAGCTCTCCAACCGCTCCACCAAACTTTCCGGCGGCGAGATGCAGCGCGTCGCCATCGGACGCGCCCTAGTGCGCAAGCCCTCGATCTACCTGATGGACGAGCCGCTGTCGTCGCTCGATGCCAAGCTGCGCGCCGATCTCCGGCTTGAGCTGAAGCGCATTCAGGCCGAGGTCGGCGCTACCATGCTTTATGTCACGCACGACCAGATCGAAGCGATGACGATGGCCGATCGGATCGGGATTCTCGCCGATGGCGTTCTGGTGCAGATCGGCACGCCGCGGGCAATCTATTCCGAGCCGGCAAACCTTCATGTCGCTGCAAGGCTCGGCCAGCCGGCGATCAATCTGTTGCCGACCGGCCTGCTGCCCGATGGCGACATGCCGGCGGGAACCAGGACGATCGGTGCGCGTACAGAACATCTGTCGATCGGCAAGGCATCGAACGGCCCCGCCGACGGCGTTGTTGACTGGGTCGAACATCTGGGCGACCAGAATCACCTGCATGTGACGGTGGGAAGCAAAAAGCTGGTGACGCTGACCGACCCCGACACGCAATTGGAAAGAGGCGACAGGGTGGCTATTCGTTACCGGGCGCCGCTGTTCTTCGACCAGGCCGGCAACAGGATTGTAAACCGATGAGCCCTGGGACGCTGGACAAGACTGGGACGATGGACAAGGTTGACCTGAAGACGCTGATACCAGCCACCGCCGATACGATTGCAGCTCACGCGGACGAGCTGACCGCGCTCGACCAGGCGATCGGCGACGGTGACCATGGGCTCAATATGAAGCGCGGCTTTGAGGCGGTGCGGGCTGAGGCCGAGGCGTTCGCGGCAAAGCCATTGCCGGAGGCGCTGAAGGCGATCGGCACCAAGCTGGTGATGACGGTCGGCGGGGCATCGGGACCGCTGTTCGGGACGCTGTTCATGGCGCTCGGCAAGGAGATTTCTGCTGAGCCGGATCACGCCAATCTGGCGGCGGCTTTCGGTAAGGCAATCGAGGCGGTGGCAGCCAGGGGCAAGTCGCAGGTCGGGCAAAAGACAATGCTCGACGTGCTGAAGCCGGTGCATGACGCCCTGCTGCAGGGAAAAACCGGGGCGGAAATCGCCGATGTCGCGGACAATGCGGCCGCTGCCACCGTGCCGATGGAAGCCTTGCGCGGACGCGCCTCGTTTCTCGGCGACCGCTCGATCGGCCATATGGATGCCGGCGGGCGCTCGGTCGCGCTTTTGGTGCGGGCCGTCGTCGAAAGCATCGAGGGGCAAGCATGAGCAATGTCGGCATCGTCATCGTATCGCATTCCCCGCTGGTCGCCGAAGGCACGGCCGATATGGTGCGCCAGATGGTCGGCGACGAAGTGCCGCTTGCATGGTGCGGCGGAAACGGCCATGGCGGGCTGGGAACCAATGTCGAGGCGATCATGGGCGCCATCGACAAGGCCTGGTCGGAGGCGGGTGTCGCCATACTTGTCGATCTTGGCGGCGCCGAGACCAACAGCGAGATGGCGGTCGAGATGATCGGCGAGCCGCGCGCGCACAAGATCATCGTCTGCAATGCGCCGATCGTCGAAGGCGCGGTGATGGCGGCGACGGAGGCGTCCGGCGGCGCCTCGCTCAGGGAAGTAGTGGCGACGGCACACGAATTGTCGCCATCGTGAATGAACAGGAATTTTGACAGCATGTCCGCATCCGCCGAAGCCACAGTCCTGATCACCCATGAGGTCGGCCTGCATGCGCGCCCTTCGGTGAAGTTTACCAAGCTCGCCAAGACATTTTCAGCCGAAGTCGAAGTGGCGCTCGCCGCCAACGGGCCTTGGTTCGACGCCAAGAGCATCGTCAAGGTGATGGCGGCCAAGGCGCCGAAAGGCACGGTGCTGCATATCCGAGCGAGGGGTGACGGCGCCGGCGAGGCGGTCGGCGCGCTGGTCGAGCTGGTGCGGCGCGACTTCGACGAGGGCGTGGACCATGCCCGAACCGCTTAGGTTGAAGGGGATTTCGGCTTCGGCCGGCTATGCCGAAGGGCCGCTGTTCAACCTCGATCCGGTTGTCGCGCGCTATAACCGTAAAGCGACCGCCGCTGACGAGAGGCTCGCGCTCGCAACGGCAATCAAGGCAGCGACTGGCCGACTTGCCACGCTCGTCGAAGCGACCGAGGGCGATGCGGCCGAAATTCTCGAATTCCAGCTCGCCATGCTGGAGGACGATGCACTGACCGGCCCGGCCTTTGCCGCGATTGCCGTCGGCCAGCCGGCCGATACGGCATGGCGGCAGGCGCTCGACGCCGAAATTGTGGGCTACGCGACGTCCGATCAGGACTATTTCCGGGCGCGCGCCGCCGACATGCGCGACATACGCGACCAGGTGCTGCGTGCACTGACCGAAGAGAGCGAGGCTGCGGCGCCGGCAGGAGCCATCTTCTATGGCGAGGACATCGCGCCGACGCGCTTTCTCGAAACCGACTGGAGTTCCGGCGGCGGCATTGCGCTGAAAGCGGGCAGTGCCGCCAGCCATGTCGCCATGCTGGCGCGCTCGCGCGGCGTGCCGATGATCGTGGGGCTCGGTGCTTCGCCGGCTCATCTTGCCGGCGTCGCCCTGCTTGATGCCGAGCATGGCGGCATCATATTGGCGCCATCAAGGGCAGAGGTCGAGGCGTTCCGACGAAAATCGTCCTCTTTCGCGGCACGTCGTGACCGGGCGGAAACTTTTTTGACCCGGCCGGCAGTGACGAAAGCCGGCACGGCGGTGCGGGTGCAGGTCAACATCGCCGATCCGTCCGATGTCGACAGCATCGATGTCTCGACCTGCGACGGTGTCGGGCTAATGCGGACCGAATTCCTGTTCGGCAAGACGCTGCCGGATGAGGAAACGCAATATCGAGCCTACCGCAAAGTG
>NZ_RZSW01000584.1:0-3722 GCF_003997375.1 Mesorhizobium sp. M5C.F.Ca.IN.020.29.1.1
GCTTGCCCCTAGTTCCGCAGGATCTCCGGCACGCTGAGCGGGCCGAGATCGGGCATTCTCTTGTACTCTCCCGTGCGGAGCCAGACGCCGCGGACCAAGCCATTTTCCCGGTCGCACTTTGGATCGAATATCAAGCCTGGGAAGTGGTCTAGGAACGCTTGTGCGGACGCTTCGTCGGCGAAGCAGTAGAGCCGCGCTCTCCTCGCCTGGGCCCGATCGAAGGTCGGCACGGCAGCAAAAACCGTGCTTTGCAGAATTTCGGCAATTCTCGCCGCAGGACATCGCAGGATTGCGAAAGCGGCGAAATCAGGCTGTTGCATCACACCCATGAAATCAGCGATGTTTCGGCTAACGATCACAGAAATGCGGGCGAAAGGCTGCCTGAACCCCTGGGTCGCAGACTGCGCCTTCGCCAAGATCCTTTCAGCGGAACGTGACGACTTCTCCTGGCGGCCAAGCGCCACGAACTGAGACGCCAGCGAGAGGCCCGCCGAAAGCAGGCGGCATAGAGATCATTCAAGCCCGTCCGGCTCATAGCGCCCGGAGCATTGACGAATATGTAAAATCGGGGCCTCTGCCGCCTGAGCGCCCATTGCAGTTGACGGCGGCCTAGTCCGACTAGGGCACGGTATCGCCAGCGGGAAGGGCAGAAGCGGAAAGCCGCCTAATCTAGGGAACTTTGTTCCTCATACCGAGTTGGCGATTTCTCATTGGAGAAAGAGCCATATCTAAGAAAAACCGTCTTGATAAAGACCCGGCCGAAAACAGCCGCTCGGTAGTGGATCGAGAGCTCAAACGCTCATCCGCCAAGCCGGGGCCGGAGGCGGACGCCAAGGGCCAGTCAGAGAAAAATCACAAAGGTGGAACCAGCAACGGCGTCTCTAGCGCCAATCCTCGCGTCATATCCGGGAATGATGATGGCGACGCCACCTTCCCGTATAAGCGTAAAAAGTAGAACGCCGCACTGTGCGACGCAGAGAAGGCGCCAGTGCGGTGCTCAGTATCGCACATCTGAGGCAGAGCGCTACATAGGGGCGGCGAGGATGGCGGAGCGGCGCTCGCTCACGCCGTAGCTCATTACCTGACGTTCGTCCGACCGAGAGTGTCGTCCCGCCTCCTGCGGCCTGCTAGACCTGCCAGACCCAGTAGGCCGATAAGGCCCAACCAACCCCAGTCGAAGTCGTCGCGAGCATCATCGGCTGCGGCAGGCGGTGCAGGTGTTGGCGTCTCTTGCGAAAGGGCAGGTGCTGCGGTTGCAGTTAAGCTGGTAGCCAGCATAAGGGCTAATAGAGATTTGGTGAGCATCGCAGTCTCCCGTTGTTCGAGGTGTGATCTAACAGGCGGAAACGATCTTTGTTCCCGCGAGTGCTCAAACGGTGACCTGCGCAACCAAAATTAGGCGCGATCATCGGGCGCTGAGATCAGGGCGATCCGCACGGTTAATCCCGCCCGATCAGGACGCTTCCTGCACTTCCGCGACTTGTGGCGTCACGGGTGCAGAATTAATGACGTAGGTGTTCGACGTCAGGTCGCTAGTAGATCGGATGATGATGCCGTCGTCTCTTAATCGGGCAAACGTCGCCCTTGCGATACGCATTGGCTTGCCTTTGGCATCTGCGGCGGTAACTTTGTTCGACCAGGGAACGTGAGTGATGGTGTCAACGCGCTTGAGAAAGCGCTTTTCCTTCTCGGTCAACTCGATCACGCCCGTTCCTCCATATCATTGGCAGCGTTTGGTTGGCCCGGTAACGTCGATGATGCGACTCCGTTCCAAGGACGCACGCGCCTAACCGGAGTGGGGAGCGAGCGGGTCCGCCGGACTGGCTATCCGCCGAAGCACCCTCCGCCGAGGGCGAAGAAATTAACATTGCCGCCAGCCCGATCTGCAGCGTGTCGTGGTCGCCGTCGACCCTTCAGGCACGAAGGGGCAAAGCGATGATGGTGACGAGATTGGCATCATCGTGGGCGGCAAAGGTATCGACGGTCGCGCTTACGTTCTTGCTGACCGGACATGCATGCTATCTCCTGACGGCTGGGGGCGCCGAGCTGTCGATGCATATCATGGCCGCTGGTCGCAGACGCCGGACAAGGTGAAGGCCGATGGCAGAGCGCAATTTCGCCCTTTACGTGGTGCATGTGTGAAAAGGCCCGGCAGTGCCGGGCCAAGACAGATCAGCTATCGTGATGCTCAGGTAGCTCCTTCAATTGGTCGGTGGTCATCTGCGTGACGGCATGCACGGTGCCTTCTTCGTCCCGCATGAAATCGAGCTGACTCGCATACAGCGCCAAGCGCTTCGAGCCAATGCCGAGGAACCCGCCAACATCGAACACGACCTGGGCCTGGTCTCCGGTTCCATGGACGTGATCTATCGAACCGATTTCCTCGTCATCGCGACCGTAGATGGTCGCGCCTTCAACAACGTCAGCGCGCAGTTCAGCATTCGTAAGCCGTACGTGATCGGTGTGGTCCATTGTGGGGGTCTCCTCTCATTTGGTCTGAGGTAACCCCCGACACGGCCAACCGTTCCGAATGGGTGCGATGATGGCAGCACGGTCTGGGCAAATAGCCTCCCGAATCGAGATCTTTCGACCTCTCGCTGCAGCTTCCGCTGTGTTGGTCGGATTACCGAGTTCATTCCAGTGGTCTTGCCAGGGGCGAGGGCGGCCTTGGTCCGTTCCGAGCATCCGCGCCCTTTCCGGTTTCGATCTCGGTGAACTCTTGGAGGATGATTATTCCCCCGGCCTCGGCAAAGCGGGCGACTGCGGCACGCTGGGCCTCAATGCCCAAGCCCGAGCGTTCTTGCCGCTGTGTGGAAACCCGATAACAGGCGATTGCGGTCGGCATGTTGCTGTTCCCAAGTGGTGTGCAAACTGCAAACCACCTTTTGCAATTTGCTCAATCGACGACGAAAGCCAAGTCCTTTCAAAGCGATAGCCGGAAACCGCAAATTGCAGGGTGCATCCTGCACAATATTAGATCCTCGTCGCGGAACTTTTGCGAGGCCGAGCCCTTCTCCATCTGAACAAGGAGGAACCAATGGCAAATCTGGGAAAATTAGCGATCGCGATGCTTGGGGTTCTAGCTTACCAGAACCGCGACAAGATCGGAGACATGATCCGTCGCGCACGAGAGCGCGATCCGAACAATCCGCAAGGTGGAATCGTCGATCAACTGTCCAAAGGTGTGTCGGGCACTGCTCTCGGCGACATCCTCGAACGATTTAGAAATGTGGGCTCGGGATCGAAGGTAGACTCTTGGGTGAGCACTGGGCCGAACCAGCCAATCGAGCCACGCGAGGTGTAGATGGCCATAGACGAGGATACGCTCACGTCTCTTTCTATGCAGACCGGTCTTTCGCGAGAGGAGCTCATTACCAGGATCACGCGAGATCTGCCTGAAGCGGTCAATCAGTTGACCCCGAATGGTGAAATACCCCCAGTTGAGCCGACGCACGGCTCGGATGAAACGACCCTGCTCGACGAGGTGCCCCCGAATACGACCCAGACTAAAGATAGCTGATCTCCAGCCGGCGCGTGCTGCCGCGGGCCAATGCCGACAAGTCTTGCTAGAAGACGCGCTCTACCTCACAGCTAGTCGAGGCTGAAGACGTCTACTCCCGGCCGGCGCAGAGGTCGGCCGGACTCGAGCTCCCCCAGCTCCCTTGTTATTGTGCAGTGCAGCAACGATATTGCTGCACTGCACAATAACAAGGGAGCTGGGG
>NZ_RZSW01000585.1:0-3703 GCF_003997375.1 Mesorhizobium sp. M5C.F.Ca.IN.020.29.1.1
GGCCTGCAACTGACGGGAATTCACCACCTGACCGCTATCACCGCGAATGCGCCCGGAAACCTTCGTTTCTACACGAGGACCTTGGGCCTGCGACTGGTCAAGAAGACGGTCAATCAGGACGACACGTCGGCCTATCACCTTTTTTATGCCGACGCAGAGGCGACGCCTGGCACCGATCTTACCTTCTTCGATTGGCCGGTCGGACGCGAACGGCGCGGCACCAACAGCATCGTCCGGACCAGCCTGAGGGTCGCCAGCCCAAAAAGCCTTGCCTGGTGGAAGCAGCACTTGTCCGGCGAGACCGTCGCGACGGGAGAGATCGGCGATGTCGGCGGCTACCCGTCGCTGGATTTCGAAGACCCAGAAGGCCAGCGCCTGCGTCTCGTCAGCGATGGCGGCAAGGGCGACAGTCATCCCTGGGCTCAAAGCCCGGTCCCAATCGAGCACCAGATACGCGGGCTCGGGCCTATCGTGATCAGCGTTCCCGACATCACCAACACCGAAGCGGTGCTGACCAGGGTGATGAATATGCACAAGGCGCGGGATTATGTCTCGCCGGATGGTCAGGGCCAGGTTCATGTCTTCGAGATGGGAAAAGGCGGCCCGGCGGCGGAACTTCATGTCGCGGTGCAGCCGGGCCTGGCGCCGGCACGGCAAGGTGCCGGGGCGGTCCACCACGTCGCATTCAGGGCGCCGGACCGGGAGACCTTACATCAATGGACGGCACGGCTGGCCGAATTCCGCCTGCCGTCAAGCGGTGAAGTCGAACGATACTACTTCCGTTCGCTCTATTTCCGTGAGCCGAACGGCATATTGTTCGAGATCGCCACCGACGGCCCCGGGTTCACGGCCGACGAGCCGCTGGAAACGCTGGGCGAAAGTCTGGCCTTGCCGCCCTTCCTCGAACCAAAGCGGGCCTCGATCGAGGCCGGCCTCAAGCCGCTGGCATAGCACCTCTCAGCGTCATGGCGATCTGGCATGAGCGGAGCGCTTTGACAGCCGGCCGTGATACTAGAGCGCCGCGCGTCCTTCTGGACGCGCAAAGGACGCTCCAGCACCTTTGAATCTACGCATCGTGCTTTCCGAAAATCGATTTCGATTTTCGGGCCGATGCGCTAGTCAAAAGCGGCATGTCGAAACTCCTCGCGCTCGTTATCATTCTCATGATGGTCATCCAGCTGATCAAGCCGCTCGGCTGGCCGGGGCTGAAGCGGCGCAGCGATTTCTGGAAGCTAGCGGTGCTGGCGATGGCGGCGATTTCGATAACAGCGGCGCTGGGGCATTGGACGTAGAGCTGGCGGCCCCGCTACGCTACGCGTGGTTCGTTGGCCAGCACCAGGTCGACGAGATGTTCCGCCCATGCCCGGTAGCCGGCTTCCGAGGCATGAAATCCGTCGGAGGCAAAACCGGCTTCGGCATCGGTGATCGGCAGGCGCGGCGCCGGCACTGCGCCGCGTTCGAGGCAGAGGCGCTCGCCCATCCGGTTCATCTCGGCGGCGCGGATCTCCAGGATCGTTCCAAGCAGCGGCGGCATTGCCGGCGCCCGGGTGAATTCCAGCACCGGCGACCACACCACGCGCGCCTCAGGCCATTTGGCTCGCAGCGCGTAGAGCAGGCCGCCAAAATCGCTTTTGAAGCGTGGCACCGAGTGAAAGTTCTTGGTGTCGTTGGTGCCGATGGCGAGCACGATATGCGTCCAAGGATCAGCCGACAGATTGGGCAGCACATGGTCGCGGATCTGGCCTGAAGTCGCCGAGTTGAAGCCGGCTGCCCGCCAGCGCACCGCACGGCCAGTGCGTTGCGAGATCAGCTCGGCCAGTTGCGCGGCCAACCCGTATTCGGAATTGCCGATGCCGACCGAAGCGGCGGAAGAATCGCCAAGCATCAGAAGCGAGATCGCTGGCGCCTGGCCTGATATCTCGTGCATGACCGGACCTTGCGCCGGCAGCATGCGGGTGGTGCGGCGACGCACGCCGAGTCCCTGCCAGACATAGACTGGAAAGGCGAGCCAGGTGAGGAGGGCAAGAAAGCGCTGCATCGCAAACCGTTAATGGGGAAAGTCCGTTAAAGGCGTGGCGAGCAGCACTTAGCGCATATCGGGCTAAAGGCGAAAGATCTTGCGTCGGCTGCCCGTCGTCAATGGTAACAGGCGTCCTGCATCTCGTGCCTGTCTGCGTATTCATCGTGCAGCCGCACCCAGTCCATCAGGCTGTGGTAGGGACCTGTCTCGTTGCGGCCTTTCGGCGTCAGGGCGAGATAGTGATAAGCGCCGATCAGCGGATCGCCGCCCCTGGAGCGCGACATGAAGGTCAGGAAGATGTCGCCGTTCTCGTCCCTGTAGAACACGCTGATGCCGGGAAGGTCCTTCGATTTCAGCGCGCGCTGCTCGAAATTGTAGGTCGTGTCGCCTGATTGGATCTGTTTGTCGGTGAAGGAAACCTGCATGTCGAAGTTGAAGTCCGACGCGTAGGACGACACCCAGTTGAATTTCCACCCCATGCGCTGTTTGTAGGGCAGAAATTCGGCCAAGGGCGCCCGCGAGATCACGACCAGCGACACATCGTGGTGTTTGAGGTGCTGGTTGGCGCCGTCGATATGGTCGGCAAGGAAGGAACACCCTTCGCAACGATAATCGGCGCCCGGCCCGAACATAAAGTGGTAGACGATCAGCTGGCTTGCGCCTCCGAATAGGCCGGCCAGTTTCTTCGGGCCCTGTTCGGTCTCGAAGACATAGTCCTTCCGGATCTTCAGCCAGGGCAATTCCCGCCGTTCGGCAGCGATACGGTCGCGAAATCGCGTCAATTCCTTCTCGCGGGCCAGATGCGCCTTGTGCGCCTGGAACCAGTCTTCCCGTGAAACGATCTTGTTGTTTGGCATGAGTCTGCTCCTCTTTGAGCCCCAAGGACGTTGGGGCTCAACGCAAGCCGACACGGCCCTCGGTTTTTTGAGCATAATTGAACCCGGGCACATGGCCCGGGTTCGGACGAAGGCAGAAAAAAACCGGTCAGGCGGCCTGTTCCAGGTCCGGCTGCCATTTTCCAAGTGCGGCCAAATGGTTCATGTGGGCGCGGTGGGCGAAGGCGGCCTGGGCAGCGGCAACGTTGGCCGCCTTGCCGCTCCAGGCCTTCTGTGGCGCCGCCTGCAAGGCGCGGCCATAGGAAAAGGTCAGCTTCCATGGATGCGGGCCGATGGCATTGATGGCATTGAGGTTGGCGGTCGCCTCCTCGTCCGATTGCCCGCCCGAGAGAAAGGCGATGCCGCCGATTGCGGCCGGCACCGTTTCGCGGAACAGTCTTATGGTCTTTTCGGCGACTTCCTCGGGGCTGCTGGTCTTGCCCGACTTCTTGCCGGCGAGAACCATGTTCGGCTTCAAGATGGTGCCTTCGAGGACGACGCGGGCCGCGTAGAGCTCGGTGTAGAGTTTTGTCAACGTTGCCTTGCTGATCTCGTAGCAGGTGCCGATGTCATGGGCGCCATCCATCAGCACCTCCGGCTCGACGATCGGCACGATGCCGGCCTCCTGGCAAAGCGCCGCATAGCGGGCGAGCGCATGCGCATTCGAACCGATCGACGTGGCTGAAGGCACGCCCTTGGCGACGTCGATGTCGATCACCGCACGCCATTTGGCGAAACGGGCGCCGAGCTTGTAATAGTCGGTGAGCCGCTCGCGCAGGCCGTCGAGGCCTTCGGTGACCGTGTCGCC
>NZ_RZSW01000586.1:0-3695 GCF_003997375.1 Mesorhizobium sp. M5C.F.Ca.IN.020.29.1.1
TTCTTGCTCAAGCCTCAGCCGAGGCGATAGCGGATTTCCGATCTCAGAAACGGCAGCAAATCCATTTCAAACCACGGATTGCGCTTCAACCAGCCGGTGTTGCGCCACGACGGATGCGGCAGCGGCAGCACTTTCGGGTTGCTGGGCGCACCCCAGATGGTGCGCCAATCCATCACCGTCTCCGTCAGCGAGGGCCGGCGCGCGGCGCCCATGTGCCAGGATTGCGCATAGCTGCCAATCGTCAGCACCAGGTCGACGCGCGGCATCAGTGCCATCAGCGGCGCACGCCAGGCCGCTGCACATTCGCGGCGCGGCGGCAGGTCGCCGCCCTTGGCATCCTGACCGGGAAAGCAAAAGCCCATCGGCACGATGGCGAATTTTGTCGTGTCGTAGAATTCTTCGTTGCTGACGCCCAGCCAGTTCCGCAACCGATCGCCGGAGGCGTCGGTGAACGGCATGCCTGACATATGCACCTTGGTGCCCGGTGCCTGGCTGGCAATCAGGATTCTGGCGCTTGACGACGGTCTGAGCACCGGGCGCGGCTCGTGCGGCAACGGGCGGCCGACCGGGTTTTCGACGCAGATACGGCAGGCGCGTACCCTCGCCGCGAAGTTTTCCAGCTCTTCGCTCAATCTCGGGAACTCATTCTCAGGCGGCGGCGCTCGGCCGGCTGGAGATCGCCTGATGCCAGCGCAGCACGTTGGCACAATCTTCCGGCACCTTGATACGCGCCGGCTTCATGAAGTCGATGGCAACCAGCCCGGTGACGTCGGCGATCGAATAAGCATCGCCGGCGACGAATTCCCGGTTCGCCAACTCGTCGTCGAGGAGTTTCAGGAATCCGACGGCTTTCGGCTTGTTGGCCTCGCCCCATTCGGGGATTTGTGGAACCTCCCATTCCTTCATCGCCGGATGGATGTGCCGGAACGCGGCAGCGACGCAACCGAGCAAGTTGAGCTCCATGCGTCTTTGCCACATCTCGACTAGCGCCTTGCCGAGCGCGCCGCGTCCGAACAACGCTGGTTCCGGGTGCAACTCCTCGAAATAGCGGCAGATGGCGACCGATTCGGTGATGACGGTGCCGTCGTCGAGTTCGAGCACCGGCAGGCGCTGCAGCGGGTTGCGCGAACTGACTGGCTGCTTTCTGTGCTCCAGCGCGCCCATGTCGACGGGCACCAGAGGAACCTCAAGCCCCTTTTCGGCAAGGAAGACCCGAACCCGCCGTGGATTGGGCGCCCGGCCCCCGTCGAAGAGTTTCATTCCATTTCTCCTATCGGATCGGCCCAAAAACGGGATCGATTTCCGGAAAGCACGATGCGAATCTGATCAGGTCTGTTGCGACAAACTATAAGGTTGACCATCACCGGAAGCGAAAAATTTCTCGCAAGGCATCGCCAATCGAAGCCAAACGACCGTGCTTTCTTTCGACCACTTCGTGATCGCGGCTCTCGCGCCAATCGTGCGGCTCGTCGAAAGTGCCGGCCCAGATGCCGGCCTTGCCGGAGCGGGCAGCGGCTTCCTCAGTTTCGAAATCCCCATAGGCGACCGCCCAGCCGGCCTCGACCTGGGCGCGGTTGAGATCCTTGCCGCCGGCGTTGCAGTCGCCGAGCAGCCGGCCGTAGCGGTCGCGCTGCCAGCCGGTGCAGGAGACGGATTTGTCTGATATCAGGCGTACCAGCGACTGCCGCGCCAGCTTGCCGCAGGGATAGTCGGCGCCGTCCTTGCGGCAAAATTGGGAATATTCCGGCGCATCAATGCCGCGCATGCGGATGCGCTCGGAACCGAGCGTGATCGTATCGCCGTCATTGACAACGGCGGCACCCTCAGTCTTGCGCGTCTCGATCCGGTCAAGGCGCGCTGCCAGAAGGATCAGCAGACCGAGGACAAGCACGGCCAGTGCGTAGTCCACCAGCCGGCGCCAAAGGCTTCGCGGCCGCGGCGGGACGTATCGCTGTCGCGGCCGCCGCGGCCACGAACGGCTCATATGGCAAACCGTTGGTTAATCATTCGAACGTAGCTTAACAATTTGAAACCGCTGCCCGCATAAATTGAAGTCTTCATGCCCTCGCAACGCTCGACCACAGCGGACAAGTTTATAGTGGACCGCCGGAAACCCCATCGCAACAGCGATGTGGCGCGGGCGGTGCGCAAGACGCGCGACCGTCTTTCGCAGCAGGTCGGAAATCCCGATTTCGACCGCGAGCTTTTGAAACTCCACGCCCGTGCCATGGTAGGAGGTGCGGTTATCGTTCCGCTTCTCGTCCTCGCGACCGCCGCGACGGGTCTGTTTGCTGGAGTGGGTAAGGAAATTGGCGTCTGGGCCCTTTTTACACTCATCTGCTACGCCATCGTCGTGTTCATGGCGAGTCGCGTCGACCGAACGGAAGCTGCCGAACTCAACCCGCTGCAAACGCACGGTGATTTCCTGATAGGCCATTTCCTTTGCGGCTTGGGCTGGGCCTGGTTCGCCTGGCTCGGTTGCGATGCTTGCCAGGTCGAGCAGTTCCAGCTGATCAAGGCGGTGGTGCTGCTGCTGGCCATGGCGGCGACCGCGATCACGGCGTCATCGCTGCGCGGTGCGTTGCTGGCGACCTTCGCCGTTCCGGTGGCGGCCTATGCCTATGCCGGCGCCAGCCAGTGGATGCCGGCAGAACTGATCATGGCCGGGTTGCTGATCGTCTCGCTGCCCTTCTTCGCCTATGTGGCGCGCCGCCTCAATCGCTCGTCCTTGATGTTGCTCTCGTTCCGCTCCGAAAAGGATGCGCTGATCGCCGAATTGGACACGGCGAAATCGATGTCGGACGAAGCGCGGCGACGGGCGGAAGACGCCAATCTGGCAAAGTCGCGGTTTCTGGCCTCGATGAGCCACGAGTTGCGGACGCCGCTCAATGCCATTCTCGGTTTTTCCGAGGTGATGGCGAACGAGGTGCTCGGCCCTATGAGCAACCCGACCTATCGCGACTATGCTCGCGACGTCCATGGCTCTGGCCAGCACCTACTCGACCTGATCAACGAAATCCTCGACCTGTCGCGCATCGAAGCGGGCCGCTACCAACTCAACGAAGAGCCGATGATGCTGCTTTCCGTCGTCGAGGATTGCTGTCACATGATGGAGCTGAAGGCGCGCAACAAGGACATCCGTATCGTCCAGGATTTCGAAAGCGCCTTGCCGCGCCTGTTCGCCGACGAACGCGCGGTGAGACAAATCGCGCTCAATCTTTTGTCGAACGCCATCAAGTTCACCGGAACTGGCGGCGAGATCCGCGTGCGCGTCGGCTGGACGGCGGGCGGCGGCCAATACCTTTCCGTCAAAGACAATGGGCCTGGCATACCGGAGGACGAGATTCCGGTCGTGCTGTCCGCCTTCGGTCAGGGCTCCATCGCTATCAAGAGCGCCGAACAAGGCACCGGGCTTGGCCTGCCGATCGTCCAAAGCCTGCTTGCCATGCATGGCGGCGAGTTCGAACTCCATTCCAAACTGCGCGAAGGCACCGAGGCGATCGCCATCTTCCCATTGAGCCGGGTGATGGAGGAATTGCCGGCGCTGCCGACCAAAGCCGTTGCTGCGCGCCGGCGATAAACGCTTAATGAACCGCCGCCGCCCTGCCCGAACTGGTGAGCGCAGCGGCTTTGACCAGGCCCGCGGCAAGTGCCGCCCCTGCCCCCTCGCCGTGGCTTACGCCGAGATCAAGCAG
>NZ_RZSW01000587.1:0-3676 GCF_003997375.1 Mesorhizobium sp. M5C.F.Ca.IN.020.29.1.1
TTCTTTCAAATTGATTCGGAATTTTTTGCTACCCGTAAGTCACGATCGTAAACAAATTCCGGGTAAGCAAATTCAAAAACTCTCTGAGTTCGTTGTCGCCAAAGTAGCAGGCTATGAAACTGCTGCTGAGGTAAGTACCAAAGGAGAGTGTCATGGCAAATGTCGTTAAGCGTTTCGCCACAGCTTTGGCCGGTGGTGCACTTGTTGTATCTCTGTCTTTACCCTCCAGCGCAGGCGGCATTAGCGTCGGCGCCGGCGCATCGGTTGGCGGCAGTGGCGGCGTAAACGCCGGTCTTGGCGCCTCGATCGGCGGCCGTGGCGGCATCAATGCGGGAGCCGGAGCCTCGATCGGCGGTAGCAACGGGGTGAATGCAGGAGCCGGTGCAGCGATAGGCGGCAAGAAACGCATTACCGCGGGTGTCGGCGCTTCGATCGGCGGTAGCGGCGGGGTGAATGCCGGTGCCGGTGCAGCGATAGGCGGCAAGAAACGCATTACCGCGGGTGTCGGCGCTTCGATCGGCGGCCGAAGCGGGGTGAATGCCGGCGCCGGTGCATCGATTGGCGGCAGCAAGGGCATTACCGCTGGTGCCGGCGCCAATATGGGCGGCACCGGGGGTATAACTGCTGGTGCAGGCGCAAGTGTCGGCGACACCAGGGGTATAGCTGTCGGCTTAGGTGCCGATGGTGGTGGCACTGGTGGTGTCGCCCGGGGTGCCGGTGTAGGCGTTGCAGGTGCAAGCCTTCTGGGTACACCGGGCACTCCTGGAACGCTGGGAACTCTTGGAACATCCGGGGCGCCGAGCACTTCCAGCGTGCCAAGCGTGATCTCGCAGTTGTCCAGCAGCCAACTGACTCGCATGAAGAAGCGCTGCGTCGACGTGCTCGGGAGCGGCGGCACGTACGATCGCGACCTACGTGAGCTTTGCTTGCTGATCGCACGCCGCTGAGAGACTGTTGCGCAAACGGGGGTGTCGCATCCGCCGTGGAGGCTTTTGACAACACTCTCCTGGGCTCGCGGCCGGCCCGCCACTCGCAAGGTGGCGGGCTTTTCTGCGGTCAGGGCCGGTGCGCTGAGCGGCCCGACGAGCGACCTCGCATCTCCCCAAAAATCACCTTTTGTTCGCTCTGGCTAATATAAGCCGGCCACCTAGGTGCGGACTGGACGAGCAAGTATACGGGGATCATGGAAGCCGCGAGGGAGCTTGAAGTCGAGAACGCGATCATCGAGGGCGAGGCGGTCGTCACCGGCGTGAATGGCCTGCCCAAGAGCAAGGCGGACGTCACCGTTGCGCTTTTCGCCAGCCCGCTGATCGCGCTTCTGCCTCGCTGCAAAATCAGCGCTCCCCCTTGCCGGTCGAGGTTACGCACGGCGCGACGAGAAAGGCGCCGCTATGCGTCCATTTCCAGCCGATCGTGCACCGGCTTATCGTGCCAGATCACTTGCCTGAGATCCCGCATATCGACCGGCTGCGCACAGATCGGGCAGATGTAAAAATCGTCGCCTTCGATCTTGGGCGGGTCGCCGTGACGCCTGCTGGTGATCGGCGGGCCTAGGTCGGATAGCTTCGTCATTCCACTAAACATCACCTGCGTGGCGAGGAAGACCTTCGGCATGCATCGCTACAGGATTTTCGAGGAGTGAGGACGGACAGACCACCCCCGCTGCTAGGCCTTCAGCCCACCGTCGGCGCTGGGGGGATCGATCTTCACTAATTGGTGTGCGGCCTCGACCAGACGCCGTTGCGCGCGGATCCTGCTGCACAGCGCGATGTTCTCGGCCAGCATTTCTTCTGAGCGTTCAAGCGCGAGCTCGGTCCGCTTGATGCGTTCCCTGGCATTGGCCATCGCGCTTTCGTAGGGTTCCATGGGGTTCGTCATGATTACTAACTCAGGGCGGACCGGATCGTTCCCTCGAAGGTCAGCACTGGACTGGCCATCGATGAGCATCCCGATCGCTTGGCAATGGGGTGCTGTGACCTAGCAATGTGGCAACAGGGACCATCCGAAAAACGACCTGTTGCGGACATAAATCATGGCAAATGGTGGCGTTCGAAAAGAAGCAAGACCTCACTTGCTTCAATATCGATGCCCTCTCGCTTGTCATCTTCGTTTGGGTGATCCGCTAGTTGCCGCAGATCCTCTTCCAAGCCGCCGAGAACGTCGATCGGCAGCCTCCGTATGACCAGAGTTATACAGTGATACTTTTGAGCTCCGTCGGTTCCCTTAAGGATCCGCGAAATCGGATTAATCAGCGGCGTCCCCAAGGTAACGAGGAAATCAGCGAGAGGTCTAGCTACCGGCCAATTGCTATCGGCAGTCCAATCCAACAGTTCGTCCAGTATCGGCGCGATCGCGGGATAGCCCGCTTTGATAATGAAAGGGATAGAATCGACATCGTGCTTGCTCCGCGGCAGTAGCCTCTGTGCATCAATCATCTGAGACCACTCACGGCACATCGATCCTTGCGCTCTTTTTGAGCACCCGAAGATCGATGTCAACGTCCGCTTCCACCACCATCTGGTAGTGGGTCAGTCTGGAGGCGGTCGAAGGCGCTTTCGGTGGCGATATCGACTATGCCATGCTGGTCAAGCTTTACGGCAACTCGCCCGAAACAGCCAAGGGCCGCTACAGCCCCGCCGAATGCACTGGCGCTCGTAAGACGCCAATCGAGGGCAATCCCAACCCCCGGCATATCAGCACGTCGTTTGCCGAGCGCCAGAATGCACATGCGCCGCTTCACCCGCCTGACCAACGGCTTCTCAAAGAAGGTTGAGGCTCACGCCAACGCGGTCGCCCTGCATTTCATGTACTACAATTTCGTCCGTATCCATGCTTCACTGCGCATGACCCAGGCAATGGCCGCTGGCGTAACCGGCAAGCTTTGGGAGATCGCAGACATTGTGGCGCTGATCGAAGCTAAGGAAGCGGAAAACCCGATGGCGCGCGGATCCTACAAGCGATTAGCAGTGTGACGGCCCAGTCGTCGCTGAAAACTTGGGCGCGAACCATCAAGCGCGACGTAGTTGCCCTCTGGATAGCCGCCCGCGATCCCCGCGTGCCCTGGTATGCGAAGGTAGCGGCTGGCGCGGTCGCCGCCTATGCGCTTAGTCCGATTGACCTGATACCCGACTTTATACCCGTGCTTGGCTATTTGGATGAGGTGATCGTTCTTCCCCTCGGCATCCTGCTTGTGGTGAAGCTCATTCCCGCACCACTGATGGAAGAATTTCGACAAGAGGCGATCCGCCGCGAGGACCGACCGAAAAGCTATTGGGGCATGGCGGCGATAGCTGCAATTTGGCTGGCTGTCGCCGCTTGGCTGGTTTGGCTGTTTTGGCCAATCGCGCGGGATGAATTTCAAACTGACCCACTACCCACCATCTCGGTCATTCCTCATTTATGAGTTCACGGCCTAGAGTGGCCGGCCGGCGCGCATCATGGCGCGCGCGATGGCGAGTTGCTCTCAACCTTGGCGTTTTCCTTTTGCGTCATATTGTCGGCGGCGAAAGCCGGACGGTGGAAAATATGTCAGTTCGACCTTCATCAGACTAGAGCGGGATGAGATTAGTTTCGGTCATAGCCGGAGTTTTTGAAGTAGTGTGAGCACTCGGCGGATGTGATGCGGTTGAGAATTTGGCCGATCGCGTCGCAGACGGTTTGGACGGTGCGGCTTGCT
>NZ_RZSW01000588.1:0-3664 GCF_003997375.1 Mesorhizobium sp. M5C.F.Ca.IN.020.29.1.1
GAACTTGCCCTGGCCGTAATCGGTGATGTCCCAGCCAAGCCGGGACGAGAAGATGGCCGACGAATCCTGCCGGCGCGCCTTCATCTCTTCGGGTGACCAATAGGCGAAGGGCGGCATTATGTAGCCGAACGAGCGAATGAAGGTGTCGGCGTCGCGGATGATGTCGTTGATGGCGGAGCGTTTCATGATCGTGGTTCCTTCCAGTCGGCCTAGGCGATCTCCAAACCGAATAGCCGAACGCCGATCCGGTGTCGACGTAAACTGCATGAGCTGGCCTCATGACATCCGGTTCGATCGAGGTCATAACGGCAACCAGTTTCCTGATGGTGGCATCCCATGCTGAGGATAGAAGATCTCGATACGCCGGCGATCCTGATCGATGTCGACCGCGCCGAAGCCAACATCGCGCGGGCGCAGGCCCATGCCGATCGCCATGGTCTGAAGCTCAGGCCGCACATCAAGACCCACAAATTGCCTTACTGGGCAAAGAAGCAGATCGCAGCGGGTGCGGTCGGCATCACCTGCCAGAAGATCGGTGAAGCCGAGGTCATGGCCGATTCCGGCCTCACCGATATTTTTCTCCCTTATAACATTCTGGGCAAGGCCAAGCTGGAGCGCCTCAAGGCGCTGCACGGTCGTGTGACGCTGTCGGTGACATCAGACAGCCTGGAAACACTTGCGGGCCTCGCCGCCACCTTCACCGATCCAGGCCAGCCGCTACAGGTGCTGGTGGAATGCGACACCGGCATGGGCCGCTGCGGCGTCCAGTCGGCCAGCGAGGCGGTCGCATTGGCCAGGGAGATCGACAAGGCCAGGGGGCTCGCCTTCGGCGGGTTGATGACCTATCCGGCGGCAGGCCGCGCTGCCGAGGCCGAGACGTGGCTCGCCGGCGCGCGCCAGGCGCTCGCCGAATTCGGCTTTGGCTGCGAACGCATCTCCAGCGGCGGCACGCCGGATATGTGGCGCTCAAGCGAGGCTTCCGTCGTTACCGAGTACCGCCCCGGCACCTACATCTATCTTGACCGCTACCAGGTCGGCAAAGGCGTCGGGAGTCTCGACGACTGCGCGCTGACGGTGCTGTCGACGGTGGTCAGCCATCCGACGCCGACACGGGCCGTCCTCGATGCCGGCAGCAAGGCCTTGTCTAGCGATACGCTGGGGCTGCCTGATTTCGGCGAATTGCTGGGTATTCCGGGCGCTACCGTCACCGGCCTCAGCGAAGAGCACGGCAACGTCACGCTTTCCGGCGACGCCAGGCTGCGTATCGGCGATCGCGTGCGAATCGTGCCCGACCATTGCTGCGTCGTCACCAATCTGTTCGACGAGATCCACCTGATCGCCGGAGAACGGGTGCTGGAGACGCTGCCGGTGGCGGCTCGTGGCCGCATGGGATGAGTTCGACGTCGTTCGGGGCGAACGACCATTTGATCAAAGTTGGACAAGCGGACCCAGTGCAGCCTTCAATGGATCGAGGGCATCGCCGTACAGTTTCCAGCGCTCTACAGAGGACGAATAGATCGGCTGGCGCACCTGCCAGCGGCTTGGCGTTCGTACCGTGCGCTCGGTTTCGTGGAAATGCAGACAAGCATCGTCCCATTCCATGCCGAAAAATCCAATCAATCCACGGGCGCGGGTTTCGAAATCGGCCACGGTTTCTTCGTAAGGCATGTCGTGGATGGCCAGCGGAACGACCTTGGCCCAGTGGCGCATCAAGCGATCATATTGCCGGTAATACTGCCCAAGCTTGGTCAGATCGGCATTGTAGCCGTGGGCATCGGAAAAATTATGCATGAAACAGGACGTGCAATTGTCCATCGGGTCACGCCGGCAGTGGACGATGCGGGCATTTGGCAAAATGAGACCGATGAAAGCCAGCAGCTCGAAATTATGCGGCATCTTGTCGACGACACGCGCCGCCTTGCCGTTGCGCTTGTTGAGATGGCCGAGATATTTCGAGCCAAGCTCCTTCGCCTTCGTCGGTGTGAGCGAAACCATGGCCTTGGCGAAAATCGCCGGATCAGGCTGGTCGAATCCAAGTTCGCCGGCCAATGAACGGATCGTCGCCAGCTCGCCGGCGCCATAGATATCGTGATGGCTGGCGCATATCTGCTCGGTCAGCGTCGTTCCTGAACGGGGCATACCGATGATGAAGACCGGACGTTCGGACGGATTGCCGAACTTTGGCCGCGCTTCGAAAAAGCCGGCGTCGAAAGTCTCGACGAAGCTGTCATAGAGTCGCGTGTGCAGGGCAATGTCGAAATCATTGCCGGAGATTGCCTTGGCCCGGGCGAAATGGCGGATGGCCAGGCCATACTCGTGCTGGTCGTTGAGGATTTTTCCGGCGGCGTGATGCAGGATAACCCGCTCGCGATCGGTGGTCATCGGCAGTTCGAGGCGGGCCTGCAGCAAAGCCAGAGCTGGATCGCCCTTGACGGCCCGACGCGCGAGCGCCAGCCCGGACAGCGCCTCGACACTTGCCTTGTCGATGGCGATGGCACGGCCAAAGCATTCGACCGCCTCGGCTTGCCGGCCCATGTCGGTGAGCAGGTCGCCCATACCGACCAGCGCCGTCAGCGATTGGCTGTCGACCGCTAATGCACGGCGATAGAAACCCTCGGCGACGTCGCCCTCGAGTTGGCTCCGGTAGGATTTGCCGAGATTGCACAATGCCTCGACCAGCCGGCCGTCGAGCTCGATCGCTTTTCTCAGCTGTTTGCGCGCCTGCTCGATGCTGCCGATCATATTGTAGGCATTGCCGAGATTGTTGCGGAAAATGGCGTTGCCCGGTTCGAGCTTGACCGCACGCTTCATAAAGTCGATGGCCGTCTCATTTTGCTGGGCCTCGATCGCCAGCGTGCCCATCAAATTCAGCGCCATGGCATTTTTGGGCTGACGTCGAAGCACCGTCTGATAGCAGAACTCGGCTTCGCGAAAGCGCTTGCCGCGCTGCAGGTCGATGCCGCGCTGCAACGTCTCCAGCGCCGGCTCGCCAGCGGTCGGGAGAAAATCCTGCGCCATGGCCGGTAGACCGACGGGCTGCCGGCGTGGCAAGAGTGGCATGCTTCACCCCCAATCGCCGGATATCACGGCAATCAGCGTGACCAATCAGAATTTGAACGTAACGCCAAGCTGCAGATTGTGGGAATTCAACTTGCCGTTCGAGAATACAGCATCGCCTTCGCGGGAGGAATCGAAGTCGACGCTGGAGACGGCCTTGAACCTGTAGCCGAAATCGAGGTCGATATTCTGCGCAAGCGCGTAGGTGACGCCGGCTCCCGCCTGGCCGGCGAAACCCCACCCACCAGATCCGTATCCATAGGCGTGACCACCCCAAGTTGTGTCGGCGGTCACATGGGCGGCGCCGATGCCGCCACCGACGTAGAGCTTGGCATCTCCAAAATGGGCAACATCGGCCCAGACGTTGGCGAGCAGATAGGTAGCGGACAAATCGCCGTCAGCCGGAAACCAGGGATGCCCACCTTCCAGATACGAACTCGCCTTGTAGCGCGCATAAGACAGTTCGCCTTCGACGCGAAACACATCGTTGAGCCGCCTACCGACGACGCCGCCGATCACGAAGCCGGTATCGAAGTCCATCGAAAAGTCGTTGTTGTAGTAATCGGCATGTGTTTTCACGCGATTCGGGAAGCTGGCGCCGCCAAAC
>NZ_RZSW01000589.1:0-3660 GCF_003997375.1 Mesorhizobium sp. M5C.F.Ca.IN.020.29.1.1
CCTCGCGCTTGCGCGGCCAGCCAGTCCCGAACCTTGCGGGCGTTGTCGCTGAGCTCGCGGTTTCTCGACCAGATGATATGAAATCCCTTGCCGGTCGTCATCGTGTGGCCGGTCGCACGCACCAGAAGTCCTGACGCCAGCAGCCGCTCGGCGAGGTGACCCCAGCCGAGCGCAATGCCTTGGCCTTCCATGACCGCCTGGATCACCAGCGCATAATCGTTGATGCGCAAGCCGCGCCCGGCATCGGTGATGTTGACCCCGGCCGACTGGAACCACTCGTCCCAGCTCGCGGCATCGCGAAACGGCTCTTCGAGATGGATGAGCCGGTGTGATGGGAGATCCTCGACCGTTTCCGGCAGCCCGAATCGCGCCACATAGCTCGCGCCCGCAACTGGGAATATTTCCTCATCGGCCAACGGCAGCGAATGATAGTCCGGCCATTCCCTCGGTTCGCCGCCGCGAACGCCGAGCGGGATGTCTTCGGCGATGATGTCGAGATCACGATCGGCGGTCTGGATGCGCAGGTCGATGCCCGGCAGTTCGTCGCGAAACTGCTGCAGGCGCGGCATCATCCAGAATGAGGCGAAGGCCGTCGACGCGGCGAGCGTCACATGGCCGCCGGTCGCCTGCTGGCGCAGGTCTTCCGCTGACCTGCGGATGTGCGACAGGCCGAGCGAGACGTCGGCGTGGAAGCGGTCGCCGGCTTCGGTAAGGCTGACCTGCCGATGGCGGCGCTGGAACAGTTTCGCGCCCAGCTGCTCTTCGAGGCCGCGGATCGCATAGGACACGGCAGCCTGCGTCATGCCGAGCTCTCGCCCGGCGGCGGTAAAGCTCGACAACCGCCCGGCGGCCTCGAAAACGATCAGGCTGCCGGCCGACGGCAGCAGATGGCGCAAGCTTCGCATAAGCTGAGCTTATACAAGAGATCAGGATTTTCCAACGTCACAGCCATATTTTCTCTCGCTACGCTGGTCATCATTGGGAGGATAGAGTTTGCCATGAACGCACCGGCCACCGAAGTCACCGAACACGCCAGCCGCCGAGGTGGCGGCCGCCTGGGCCGCAAGGCGCTGCGGGGAACTCCCATGGCGTCGTTTCCGACGCTCGTTCGCAACATACCCGCATATCAAATCGTCCCGGACGAGGCTGTCGAGCTTATCCACCAGGAGTCGCTCGCCATCCTCGAAGAGGTTGGCTGCGAGTTCCGCGACGACGAGGCCATAGCACTGTGGATGGCCGCCGGAGCCGATGTCTCTGAGACGCGCGTCCGCATCGACCGCGCGCTCTTGATGGAACTCGTCTCGAAAGTCCCGCCGGAGTTCACGCTCAATGCGCGCAACCCTGAGCGCTCGGTCCGCGTCGGCGGTAAGAATTCCATCTTCGTGCCGATGTATGGCGCGCCTTACGTGCGCGACCTCGACAACAACAGGCGCTATGGCACGCTCGCCGACCTTCAGAATTTTCATAAGCTCGCTTACATGGCGCCAGCGCTGCACTCGTCGAGCTCGATCATCTGCGAGCCGATGGAAATTGCGGTGCCGAAGCGTCACCTCCACATCATTCATTCGGCGCTGAAGCATTCCGACAAGCCGTTCATGGGCATCGTGACGTCCAGGGATCGAGCCGAAGACACGATGGCGATGGCAGGCATCGTTTTCGGCGAGGACTACGTCCGTGACAACCCTGTGTTGGTGGCGATCACCAATTGCAACTCGCCACTGGTATGGGACGCCACCATGCTGGACGCGATGAAGGTCTATGCGCGTCACAACCAGCCACTGATCCTGGCGCCGTTCGCCCTCTGCGGCGCCTCGACTTCGGCCTCTGCCGTAGGTGCGGTCGCGCAGGTCAATGCGGAAGCGCTGGCTGGCGTCGCGTTCACACAGCTCCTCCGTCCAGGTTCGCCGCAGATCTACGGGCAGTTCATGGTTACGGTGGACATGAAGACCGGCGCTCCCATGGGCGGCACGCCTGAGGCGGCCCAGATGATGTATCTGATGGGGGCGCTGGCGCGGAAATACCGGCTGCCCTGGCGCACGTCGGGCTTCCATGTCGGATCGAAGCTGAATGACGCCCAGGCGGGCTACGAGGCGAACATGCTGATGCATGCCGCCATCCTTGCCGGCGCCAACTACATCTGGCACTCCGCCGGATGGCTCGAGGCCGGCCTGACCTGCGGCTATTCAAAATTTGCGACGGACTGCGAACAGCTTGTTGGCTGGTACAAATATGCTGGCGGCCTTCCGTTCGACGATTTCAAGGAAGCGATGGCGGCGATCCGCGAGGTGGGGCCGCAGGGCCACTTCCTCGGCACCCAGCACACGCTTGGACATTTCGAGTCCGCCTTCTTCATGCCCAGCATCATGGACTTCAATTCCTACGAACAGTGGAAGGCTGAAGGGGCAAAGGACCACGACACCCGCGGCCGCGAGAAAGCGCGCAACATGCTCGCGGATTATGAGGAGCCGAAGCTCGATGAGGGCATTGCCGATGGTCTCGAAGATTTGATTGCGCTGCGTGAGGAGAAGCTGCCGGACAGCGTTAGTTAATAGGACAGGCGAAGACCTGACGGGAACCAGACGGGAGGAAAAAATGACAATCTTCAGAAGCAACGGCGATCGCGTGCCGAATGCGATCGAGGCAATGGCGGCAGAGACGCGTGCAGGCCGGATGGACCGGCGCGAGTTTCTGGCGCTGGCAAGCGCCTTTGGGGCATCGACGGCCCTTGCCTACGGCATGATCGGTCTGGCCGTGCCGGAGCAGGCTTTGGCCGAGGAGCCGAAGAAGGGCGGAACGCTGCACGTTTCGATGTCGGTGAAGGCGCAGAAGGATCCCCGCACTTATGACTGGGTGGAGATGGCAAACGTCACCCGCACCTGGCTGGAGCCGCTGGTGCGCTACACCAAACAGTTCACCTTCGAACCGGTTCTGCTCGAAAGCTGGGACGTCAATGACGACGCCACCGAATATACGCTGCACCTGCGCAAGGGCGTGACCTGGAACAATGGCGATGCCTTCAACGCCGATGACGTTGTCTTCAATCTGACGCGCTGGTGCGAGAAAGGCGCCTCGGGCAATTCGATGGCCGCGCGCGTCGGCGCGCTGATCGACGCAAAGACCGGCAAGGCAAGAGATGGCGCCATAACCAAGGTCGACGACAACACCGTCAAGCTGAAGCTGAACGAGCCTGATATCTCGCTGATCCCGAACTTCACCGACTATCCGGCGCTCGTCGTCCACCGCAACTTTGACGCCGACGGCGCCGACCCGATCAAGAAGCCGATCGGTACTGGACCTTTCGAGCTTGTCTCTTATGATGTCGGCCAGAAAGCGGTCGTCAAGCGTCGTGAGAACGGCAAGTGGTGGGGCGGCGAGGCGCCTCTCGACAGTGTCGAATTCATCGACTACGGCACCGACTTCAACGCCACCGTGAACGCGTTCGAGTCCGGCGAGATCGACATCAACTTCGAGACGCCCGCAGACTTCATCGACATCCTCGACAAGATGGATTTGGTGAAGTCGGAGGTCGCGACAGCGACCACACTGGTTGCCCGCACCAACATCACCCACAAGCCCTATGACAACCAAAAGGTGCGCAACGCGCTGCAGATGGCGGTCGACAACGGCGCCGTGCTGCAACTTGGCTATGCCGGGCGAGGG
>NZ_RZSW01000058.1:0-18343 GCF_003997375.1 Mesorhizobium sp. M5C.F.Ca.IN.020.29.1.1
TCTTTGAGCTCAGCTGGTTTGGCATCGGGATCGGCCTTGACTTCACCTTCAAAGACCGTGACCGTATTCTTTTCCAATTTGCCGGCCTGCTCGGGCGTCTCGGTGTCGCTGACTTCGACGACAGTCACCTGCTGGTTCGTCTCCTTCTCGATCACATCAACATCAATGACTTTGTTGATCACCACGTTGTTCTGGATCGTCACGTCGCCGGCCGGCTCGGCCGCCTCGACAATGCGCACAAACTCCGGCTCATCACGGATAACGACGACAGAAATGTCCTCAGCAAGGAATTCGCGGGTGGGGACCACGACCCAGTAAAAATCCGGCGTGGTGTCGAATGTCACCTCGATTGAAATCAAATCGGGATCGCGGCGCGGCGGCAGCGGAGCCCAGATCATGTGCTCCCTGTCACGCCGCCAGCTCACCCATGCTGGCGCCCAACGAGTGCCGGGAACCCAGTACCAGCCGATGTCGTCGGCATAGCCCCACCGGCCGTAATGGTAGGTCGCCCAGCCGAACGGCTCGTCGGACACCCAGAGCCAGCCATATTGCTCGGTATAGACCCAGTGTCCAAGGGTATACGGACGCCAATCGTCAGGTACATCGACCGGGACGAAAACGGTCGCTCCGTGGTAGGAAACCCAATCACCATGGGAAGACAGGTCATCGTAGAATGTGCTGATCGAAATGGAAACATCGGTGGCGGCCCTCGCCTCGGACACAAGCGACAATGGCGCAACCGGGTTGGGAATCTCGACGACCGTGAGCAGGCAGGCGGTTACGCCGCCCAGCATCAGCCGTACAGCGGTTTGGGCAAGGACGCGTTTCATCCTAGTCTTCCTCCGAAACAGATCGCCCTTCCTCTTGGAAACCTCGCCGGCTGTCGGATTGTTCCACTTGCTAGTGATGCCCGCATCTGCTCACACACCGGCTTGGCATCACACGATGGTACCCACCCCTATCAGCGCAAACAGCACACATCGGCGCATTGCTGCCTGGCAGCCTCGGGCCGAAAGCAGTCAGCCCGCGCTCTGGAATATAGCCACGAAAAGCGGGCAAGCTGACATCTGCGCGGACAAAACCTAGGTTGCACCGAAGCAGCGGGGCAACCTGCACCCCTGCGCCCGCGCGAAATTGCACGAACACTATCCGGTTGTTCAAAACCGTTTCTGGGCGCCCGATTGAACCGGTGCGGATCGGCGCCACACCAAGAGGGCATCGACTCCGCCCTCAAGCAGCGATGGACACCATGGTCCGCGGCTGACCTTCACGACCGAGCTTTTCTCGACGCGCTCCGCGTAGTCGAGATACTGCGTCCGGGAAAGCTTCTGACCGGGCTCCGGATTGACGGGCAGCCTGTAGAGTTATTCGCGGCATTTGTTGAGGCCTTTTGCGTAGACGCCGGCGTTACCGCCAGAAGGTCTGCCGCCTGCCGCAGGGTAATCCATGCGCTAACTCGGGCCCTCCAAGCGGTTTGTTTTGCGCCACTCCTCGTACTCCCCACGGGCGTCGTCATGCAGCGGATAGTAGCGTTGCAACGGCCCGCCCTCCATGAGCTTCACTCGCGAGAACTCCTCCCAATCGTGATGCTTCTGTGATTCTTCGATTACCGTCGGGGCCATTGCGACAGGGAGCACCACCACCCCGTCGTCGTCGGCGACGATGATGTCACCGGGGATCACCGTGACACCGCCGCAGGCAATCGGAACGTTGACGGCATTGGGATAGATGCTGGTCTGCACATGATAATTTGGCGTCCAACCGCGCAGCCATAGGGGCAGATCGAGCTTTTCAACATTGGGCCGGTCGCGCATGCATCCATCGATGACGATGCCCGCGCCGCCCCTGCCCTTGAAATACGTCGACATCATATCGCCGAAGACGCCCGAGCTCATGTCGCCGCGCGCGTCGACCACGACTACATCGCCCTCCTGTGCGTGATAAAGCACGTGCCGATGCAGCTGCGTCTCTGGATCGGCGTATTCTCCCTCGGTGAATAGGTCTGGCCGCTGTGGCATGAACTGCAGCGTCAGCGCCGGCCCGACGATCGACTTCCCGTGGTTCTGCGCCACCGGTCCGACCATGTGCGGATTGCGAAAACCCATGTGGCCAAGCGTGCCGGCAACCGTCGCGGCGCCGATCTCCCTTAGCGCGTCGATCAGGTGTTTTGGCGGCCGCGTGATGTCGGGAGCATGTGTCATCGTGGACTCCGGTTGAAAGAGAACTACCAGTTCGTAACAGAACCGTCGCGGCGCTTCAGGTGAGGTGCTTCCCAAAAACGAAAGCTCGCCGCCTGGATCGCCTCCTCGTTGACCTCGACGCCGAGCCCCGGCAGATCGCCAACCGGATAGTTGGTCCCGTCGAGCCGTGGTTGCACGGGGAAGAAGTCGGAATTGTCGAAGCCCAGCTTTGTTTCGGGTTCCCTGGTCTCGAGCCAGGCGAAGTTGGGTACCGCGGCGGCGAGATGCACGGTCGCGGCCGTGCACACCGGACCAAGGGGATTGTGCGGCATCAGATCCACATAGTGCGCCTCGCTCCAGCCAGCGACTTTCATCGCCTCGGTAAGCCCGCCGACATTGCAAACATCGAGCCGGTTGAACTGGTGGATGCCACGCTCGATGTAGGGCAGGAACTGCCACTTGCTGGCAAATTCCTCGCCGATGGCAAAGGGGATGTCGGTCATTGTACGTAGGGATTCGTAGGCCTCCGGTGCCTCGTCTCGTATCGGCTCTTCGACGAAATCAAGCACGCCGCGGCCGAGCTTATTGCAGAAGCTCGCCGCCTCGGCCACCGACAGCCGATGATGATAATCGATGCCGAGGACGACGTCGTCGCCCAGCGCCTCGCGCGCCTTGTTAAGCATACCCGAGGTAGCGCCGATCGACTCGCGCGGCTCGAAGATCTCCCTGCTGTTTTGCCCGGCGGGGAAGAAGCGGATCGCCTGCCAGCCCTGTGCGCGCAGCTCGCGGGCTCGTTCGATGGCAACGTCGCCTTCGGCCTCGTCTCCGGTCGAGGCGAAGGTGGGGATGCGGTCGCGCTGCTTGCCGCCTAGCAGCTCGTAGACCGGCACTCCCAGCGCCTTGCCCTTGATGTCGTGAAGGGCGATGTCGATGGCGGAAATCGCCGCCTGCAGAACTCGTCCGCCTTCGAAGTACTGGCTGCGATAAACCTCCTGCCAGATGCGGCCCATCTGCATCGGGTCGCGGCCGATGAGAAACTCGCGATAGTGCTCAACCGCGCCGGCCACCGCTTTCTCGCGACCACTCAAGCCGCTCTCACCCCAGCCGAAGATGCCTTGGTCGGTGTCGACCTTGACGAGCATCTGGTTGCGCGTTCCTACCCACACTGGATAGGGCTTGATCGCGGTGATCTTAAGCTTCGTAATCATCCACGCCACGTTCCAAACGCATCCACCCTGTCTCAGTTGGCCTTGAGGGCCATTTCGGTTTGGCCGTCGAACAGATGCATCCGCTCCTGGTCGAACTCGAGCCAGATCTGTTCATCGGGCGCGACGGCAATGTTCGGCGGCACGCTGACGTTGACGATGGCGCCGGACAGGAACGCCTGCACGAAGGTGACGTCTCCGGTCGGCTCCACCGTGTAGGCCTTGGCCGGAATGGCACCGGGGACCGCGCCCTTGCGCAGCTTGATCGTCGAGTGACGCGCGCCGAGCACGACTTTCTTGGTCGTTGCCCTTGCGACCTTCTGGGCGTTGCGCGGCGAGAGCTCAAAGCTCCAGCCCTCCGCGCCGGTCAACACAGAGTTGCCGTTTGCCGTCGATGCCTCCAGCGGAATAAGGCTCATCGCCGGGCTGCCGATGAAGCTGGCGACGAACATGTTGACGGGATGGGCAAAGACCCGCGCCGGTGAATCGTATTGCTGCAGGTAGCCGCCGTTCATCACCGCCATCTTGTCGGCCATGGTTACGGCTTCGAGCTGGTCGTGCGTCACATAGATGATCGTCGCCTTGAGGTCTTGGTGGAAGCGCTTGATCTCCGACCGCATCTGCACGCGCAGTTTGGCGTCGAGGTTAGAGAGCGGCTCGTCCATGAGGAACACGGCGGGGTCGCGGACAAGCGCACGGCCCAGGGCCACCCGCTGCTGCTGCCCGCCCGAAAGTTCGCGTGGCTTGCGCTCGAGCAGGTGCGTCATGTCGAGCACTCGCGCCGCTTCCTTGACCTTCTTGTCGATCTCGTCCCTGGGCAGTTTGCGCATCTGCAGCGGGAACGCCAGGTTCTTGTAAACCGATTTCTGCGGATAGAGCGCGTAGTTCTGGAACACCATTGCGATGTCCCGGTCCTTGGGGTCGAGGTCATTGACCACCCGGTCCCCGATGACGATGTCGCCCGATGTGATCGGGATCAGCCCCGCGACGAGATTGAGCGTGGTTGTCTTGCCGCAGCCTGAAGGGCCGACGAGCGCAACGAACTCGCCGTCATTGACCGTCAGCGAGACGTCGTTGACAGCTTTGAAGCTGCCATAAGTCTTGACGAGATCTTTGAGGACCACGTGGGCCATCGGCAACTCCCTAGTGCTTGACCGCGCCTTCTGTAAGGGCGCGTACGAAGTATCGTTGCAGGACGAGGAACAGCACCACGACGGGCACGCTCATCATAAAGCTGGCCGCCATCAGGCCCGGAAAGTCCGTCGTATTCTCTGAGAAGAAGCGCTGGATGCCGACCGGCAGTGTCAACTGGTCGTTCTTGGTGAGGAAGGTGTAGGCGTAGATGTACTCGTTCCACGCGCCGATGAACGAATAGATCGCGGTGGCGATGATCCCCGGCGTCGAGAGCGGCATCACAATCAAGATGAAGGCCTGGAACCGCGTTGCCCCATCGATGCGCGCCGCCTGCTCGAGCTGCACCGGAATGTTGTCGTAAAAGCCCTTGAGCAACCAGATCGCCAGCGGCAGGCCGAAGGTGAGATAGGTGAGAATCAGCGAGCCATGCGTGTTCATCAACCCGAGCAGGCGCATCAGGATGAACAGCGGCACGAGAAAGATCACAGCCGGGAACATGTTGCGCAGCAGCACGGCGAAGAACAGGAAGTTCCGGCCGGGGAAACTGAAGCGCGAAAACGCGTAGGCCGCAGGGACGGCGACGATCACCGAGAGGATTGTCGTGACGGTCGACACGAAAAGGCTGTTCCAGAAGAAGCGGAGGAAGTCCTGGCCGACGCTGTTCTGGGGATCGAGTAGCTTCTCGTAGCTGGCGAGGGTAGGTTCGTCCGGCCACCATTGCGGCGGGAATTGCATCGCCGCGAACCCGGACTTGATCGAGGTGATCAGCATCCAGATCATCGGCACCGCGGTGTAAAGCAGCATGAACACGAGGAAGATGCGCCCGGCCCACCGCCATCCGTCGACGCGCATGCGGCGACGGCTCAGGCCTCGAGGGGCTGTCTTGGCAGTCGTGCTCATGCGCTCCCCTCTTTCCGCTCATTGCCGCTTAGCGCACGGACGTAGAAGTAGCCGAGCGTCATCAGGATGAGGAACAGGAGCACCGAATAGGCAGATGCCACGCCCCAGCGCTGTCGCCCGAAGGCAAGCTCATAAATGTGGGTGATCCAGATATGCGATGCGTTGGAGGGCCCGCCGCCGGTCATGATCCAGGGGATGATGAAGGAATTGAAGTTGGCCACCGCGAGCAGCAGGATCGTCACCGTCGAGACGTTGCGCAAGTGCGGGAAGGTGACGTGCCAGAAGCGCTGCCAGGCGCTGGCGCCGTCGACCTGCGCGGCGCGCAGCAACTGCTCGGGCACGGTCTGCAGGCCGGCCATCATCATGATCATGGCGAACGGAAACTCGCGCCAGATATTGACGACGATCAGGGAAGGCAGCACCGTGCTGACGCTGTCGATAAAATTCGGCGGTCGGTCGGCCAATCCGAGGCCGACCAGCACCGCACCGATGATCCCGAAGTCCGAATGATAGATCCACTTCCAAATATAGGAGGCGGCGACCGCGCTGATGACCCAGGGAATGATCAGGGTTGCGCGCAGGACACCGCGGCCGATAAAGGCGCGGTGGAGCGCCAGCGCGGTGGCAAACCCCAGGACAAAGGAGATCAAAGTGGATCCCAGTGTCCAGATCAGAGTGTTCCAGGTGACTTTCCAGAACACCTCACTGGTGAGGATGGCCGTGTAGTTGTCGAAACCTATGAAGGTCTTGTCGCGAAGTTGTAGGCCAGGCGGCGTCTTAAAGAACGACAGCTCGATCGTGTAGTAGATCGGATAGGCGATGACGATGAGCATCACGGCGATCGCAGGGAGCACGTACGCGTAGTCAGCGCGATGATCCCATATTTTCCGTAGCACGCCGGACCTACCGGATTGCAATCTTCGGCGAGCCTCGGCCTTGCCGGTCACGATCGTCACTGTGGCGCGCCCTTATTTCTTCTGAACGAACCGGCTGCACTATCGGTGCAGCCGGTCAGGCTTGGACTAGAGTCCGCCCATCAGGTCTCTTACCTTCTTGGCCGCGTCGTCCGCTGCCTGGTCGACGGTCATCGCACCGGTCAGGGCATTCTGCAGCATGTCCGGGACGATGATGTTCATGATCTCGGGGGCCTGCGGCAGCGCTGGGAACGGGATGCCATATGGTAGCATCGAGGTCGTCACATCGAGGAACTTGATGTTGTCTAGGCGTTCCTTCATCCATTTGGTCTTGAAGCCGTTAAGGTTGCCCGGGTTCGAGCCGGCGTAGGCCATCTTCAGCGACCATTCAGGGCTTGTCCACATGCAGATGATAGCCTTTGCAGCTGGCTCGTCGACCTTACCGCCCTCGACATATTCAGGCTTCAGAATGTGAATGTTCGAGCCGCCGAACACGACTGCGCGCTTGCCGTCGGGGCCAGTGGGAATCAGGCCGTAGCGCATGTTGTCGATGACGGTCTGCGCCTTATCCTTGTCGGCGCCCGTCGCCTTCTTCTGCAGGTCGAGCATGACGTCGTAGTCGGAAGGATGCGAGATCATCATGCCGAGCTGGCCGGCGAGGAACAGGGGCTGGTTATCGGCCTGCTGGTTGGTGAGTGCCGAAACCGGAACCGACTTGTCGCGAACATACATGTCGTACGAGGCTTGCAGCGCGGCCTTGCTCTGCGGGCTATCGAGCTTGACCTGCTCATAGGTCGGGTTCGGGGTGGCTTCGTCGAAGACGCCGCCGCCATAGGCCCACAGCTGCGGCATGAAACGGTACGGCGTATTGCCGGCATTCTTGCGAGCCACGAGGCCGTAACCGGCAATGCCGAGCTTGTCGTGGATCTGCTTGGAATACTTGACGACGTCGTCCCAGGTTGCCGGAGCCTTGTCCGGATCGAGGCCCGCACGCTTGAAGATGTCGGCGTTCCAGATGAACGCCATCGTCTCGTTGTTGGTTGGAATGCCGTAGGTCACCCCTTCCCAGGTCACGGCCTTCATGGCGCCGGGCCAGAAGTCCTCGGTGGAATACCCCACATCCTCGGGTTTGAGCGGCTCCAGATAGCCTTTTGAGGCGAACTCGGTACCACCCAGGATTTGCAGGCGGACCGCCATCGGCGCGGCATTGCCCAGGAGCGCCGTGCGGAACTTGTCAAGAAGGTCGTTATAGGTGAGGGCCTGTTCCTCGAGCTGGATGTTCGGATAGGTCTTGCGGAAGGTCTCGAAGAAATCCTTGTAGTACTGGCGCAAAAGGTCGGGGTCGCCCTCGAACACGCCCTGATACCAGAAAGTCAGTCGCCCCTTGTAGTCGAGGGGGGTGACCTTGGCGCAATCGGCCGCCGTGTCAAAATCCTGTGTGCCTGCAATGGAGCGCACATATTCCGGCGACCACTTGCTGAGGTCGACCGGCGGCGCTCCCAGCGCCGAAGTGGACATCAGCGATGCCATCAAAGCAGTGGCGACAGTGCCGCGCAGGACCGCACTGCCGAGCGTAATCCTCGTCATAGGTATCCTCCCTGTTTCTCCATGCCGCCCTGCGCCGAGGCAAAGCGGTCTAGCTCGTTCGACCGCGGGACGCCTTTCTGTTCTATGTATCCCTTCGATCATTTTGTACGTTTTCAGATCGTGGATTGCCTGTCAACGCGTTGGATCGTACATTGTTTGTGAAAACCGTGTGTGATATCGGCAGGGGTATCTATTGATTAGGGGAGCCGGCCTTGGCCGAAATAGGTGATTTTAAAGCCAAGCCACCGGTGGAGACTGACCCCATGGGGGCCTCCAGCGAAGGCGCCTCGCTTTATGAACTGATCAGGGAAGACATCATTGAGGGACGGCTCGCCGCCAACGAACGGCTTGTGGTTACCGATCTCGCCCGGCGTCACGGCACCTCGACCAACCCCGTGCGCGAGGCCCTGCAGCTCTTGCGCGGGGAGGGTTTTGTCATCTTTCTTCCCAACCGCGGGGCGCGCGTCCGACCCATAGATCAGGATTTTGTCCGGGATATCTATGAAATCGGTGTTTTGATTGAGCCGGCCCTGACGCGATGGTTTGTGAATATGGCGACCGGCGAGGACATCGCCGAACTCGAACGTCTCCAGGGCCTGATTGAAGAGAACAACTTCGCCGACACCTTCAGGCACAGTGAGCTTGATACCGCTTTCCACACCGTGATGTACCAGCGGCACTATAACCGCCATGCCGCCGAACTTTGGTGGAAGCATCGCGAAGTGCTGCGAGCCGTCAGCCGGCGTTTCAATTTCACGCTCGCGCGGCGTGCCGCGATCATTCGCGAGCACCGCGAACTCATCGCGCACGTAAAAGCGGGAGAAGCCGACAAGGCGGCCGAACTCGTTTCCCGCCATGTCGAGGGTTCCGGCCGGCATATTCTCGAACAGATGCGTGCGCGCAACGCCGCTCGGGCCGGATAGGAACGAAGGTCCAGTCTCGAACATCGTTAGCCTGACCATTTCAGATAAAGGAATTGAGATGAAAATCACGAGCATTCGGCCATGGCTGATCAAGTCCGATGCTTCTTATTGGGGAGAGTTCCTGTTCGTCGAAGTGACGACCAACGAGGGGGTGAGTGGCTGGGGAGAGATCACCACCACTACAAAGCTCGCCAACCGCGCTCTCTGCACGATCCTGCGGCAGATCGGTGTCGCCGTGACCGGCGAGGATCCAGCGGGTATCGAGCATCTCTGGCACAAGATTTTTCGCAGCTTCACCTACATGGGCAGCCGCGGCGCCGCCGTCGAATGCGTGAGCGCCATCGATATAGCCCTCTGGGATATCCGGGGCAAAGTCCTCGGTAAGCCGATTTACGAGCTGCTGGGCGGACCAGTACGCGATGAAATAGCGCTCTACACCCATCCCAACCAGGCCAAATTCACCAGCAAGGAGGCTGTGGTCCGCGAAATTCTAGACATCGTCGAGTCCGGACACACCGCGCTCAAGTTCGATCCGTACCCCCACCAGGGCCGCAGCGCCGATGGCCTGCCCCGCGAACAGCGGGACGGCTACCTCGATGGCAGCATGACCCGCAAGGACGAGCGCGAAGCCGCCGAACTCACGGCTCTGATCCGCGAAACGGCGGGGCCCGATGTAGACATTCTCATCGATGCGCATGGCCGCTTCGACGTTCCCACCGCCATTCGCCTCTGTCGGAGCCTCGAGGAAGCCGGCCAGATCGATTGGTTTGAGGAGCCCTGCCCGCCCGAGAGCCTCAACGCCCTCAAGCAGGTGCGTGAAAAGATCAGTGCCGCCATCTCGTGGGGCGAGCGCGGCCACACGAAGTGGGATTTCGTGCCGGTACTCGAGAACAGGCTCGCTGACTACATCATGCCGGACGTCACTTGGACTGGCGGCATTACCGAACTCAAGAAGATTTCTGCCCTATGCGAAGCCTACTACGTCCCGGTCTCGCCACATGACGCCGCGGGACCGATCAACGTGGTTGCGGGAGCGCAGGTGATGATGACCGTTCCTAACTTCTACAAGCTCGAAACCTCGGAGTGGAACCTGGGCAAATACGATCACCTCATCGACAGACCACTCGACAATTCGAACGGCAGCCTCAAGCTGACGTCGAAGCCTGGTCTCGGTATTGAGATGGACCGTGACTACCTGCAGGCCCACGAGATTGAGCTGGGCTAGCAACGCCCTATGCCGGCCCGGCGTGCGGGCGACAAGTCCCATCCACCAGAACGAGGATAAGTCATGGCAAAGACGGGTGGCGCCGACGAGGCGCTCAATCGGGTGAACGCGAATTCTAAGCCATCCCAGCTTCGCATCACCGACATGCGGGTAGCCGAAATCATCGGCGCGCCGTTCACCTCAACCCTGCTCAAGATTTACACCAACCAGGGCATCGTCGGACTTGGCGAGGTGCGCGACGGCGCCAGCGCCACCTACGCGCTGATGCTGAAGAGCCGGCTGCTTGGCGAGAACCCCTGCAACATCGACCGCCTGTTCCGCCGGATCAAACAGTTCGGCGGACACGGCCGGCAAGGCGGCGGCGTCTCGGCGATCGAAATCGCGTTGTGGGATCTCGCCGGCAAGGCCTATGGCGTGCCCATCTACCAGATGCTCGGCGGCAGGTTTCGGGACAAGGTGCGCCTCTATTGCGATACCGACGCTACCGTGCCGAGCGGCACCGAGACCGGCAAGCGCCTCAAGCAGCGCATGGCGCTCGGCTTCACGTTCCTCAAGATGGATCTGGGCCTGATGCAGATCGCGGATGTACCCGGTGCGGTCGTGTCTCCTGCCGGCTCACTTGAAGGGTACCGCGTCCAGCCCGGCCGCGGCCCGGTCAAGACTCTTGAAGAGCGGCGCGACCGCAACGCCGCCTACGATTTGCACAACGTCCCCCACCCGTTTACCGGCCTCCATTTTTCCGACAAGGGCCTCGACCTGCTTGAGCAGTACATTGCCGAGGTTCGCGACGTTATCGGCATGGATATTCCGCTCGCCATCGACCACGTCGGCCACATCTCGCTGCAGAACGGTATTCGCCTCGCCAGGCGGATTGAAAAATACGTGCCAGCCTGGCTCGAGGATGTGATCCCATGGCAGTACACCCAGCAGTATCGACAACTGCAGGACGCCACCACGGTGCCGATCTGCACCGGCGAGGACATCTACCTCAAGGAGGGCTTCGAACCTTTGCTCAAGAGCGGCGGCCTATCCGTTATCCACCCAGACCTGCTCACCAGCGGGGGCATTCTCGAGACCAAGAAGATCGGCGACATGGCGCAGGACCACGGCGTCGCTATGGCGATCCATATGGCAGAAAGTCCAATCGCCGCAATGGCCGCGGCACATGTCGCGACCGCGACCGAAAACTTCATGGCGCTCGAATACCACTCTGCCGATGTCGACTGGTGGGACGATATCGTCACCGGCGTTGCCAAGCCGCTCGTGAAAGACGGCTTTATCATTGTTCCCGACAAGCCGGGCCTGGGGATTGACGACCTCGTCGACGAGGTGATTTCGCAGCATCTGCAGCCGGGTGTCAGCGGCATCTGGCAGGCCACGGATCACTGGGACAACGAGTATTCCTGGGATCGCACCTGGAGCTGAGGCGAAAGAACCGAAGATGAAGATCACCGATCTCCGCTGTGCCGTCATCGGTAAACATCCCATCGTTCGTGTCGTCACCGACGAGGGCCTCTATGGCCTGGGCGAGGTCGAGTACACCAAGCCCTACCTCAAGCCCTGGGTCCTGCATTTTCGCGAGGCGCTGATCGGCGAGGACCCGACCGACGTCGAGCGCGTGATGCTGAAGATCCGCCAACGCGGCTCTTTCAAGCCATATGGCGCGGCAGTAAGCGCTATCGAGCATGCGCTGTGGGACATTGCCGGCAAGGCCGCAGGCGTGCCGGCCTACAAACTGCTCGGCGGCAAGGTGCGCGACAAGGTGCGCGTCTACAACGGCTCGATCCGCCAGAAACGCACGGGCGACCGGCCGGAGGATTACGCCGCTGACGTCAAATGGATGATGGAGCAGCCGCAGAACTTCTTCATGATCAAGCAAGGAATCTCGTTCCACTCAAACATGAAGGACACCATTGAGGGCTTCCATTACGGCGTGACGCAGAAGAAGGCCGGCTATCACGGTGCCATGGATCAAGGCGTGATCAGCGAGCGCGGTTTCAATCACATGCTCGACTGCGTGATCGCGATGAAGGAAGTGCTGGGCGACAAGGTCAGCCTGGCGCTCGACTGCGGCCCCGGCTGGATGCTGCCCGATGCGATTAAGTTTGCTCGCGCGGTCGAGAAGTACAATTTGATGTGGCTCGAGGACATGCTGACTGGCGACTATGTGCCGTGGGTCAATCCGCAGGCCTATCGGGAGCTGACCACCTCCACCTCGACGCCAATCCATACCGGCGAGCAGATCTACCTGCGCCATAATTTCAAGGAGCTGATCGAAACGCAGGCGGTCCGTATCATCGGTCCGGACCCGGCCGATATCGGTGGCATCGCCGAGCTGAAATGGGTAGCCGAGCACGCCCATATGCACTCGATCCTGATGGCGCCGCACGGCACGGCGAACGGCCTGCTCGGTCTCGGCGCGTTGATCAATGTCTGCGCCACCTTGCCCGCCAACTACATCGCCTTCGAATACCCGAGCGCCTCCGATCCCTGGTGGGAGGACCTCGTAATCGGCCTGCCGTCGCAGATCGTGAAGGACAGTATGGTGGACCTGCTGGAAGCGCCGGGGCTGGGCCTCGATATCGACGCAGAAGCAGCCAGGAGGTACCTCAGGGAAGAGGATGCGGGCTTCTTTGACTGAACCATCCTTCTTGCTCCACCCTGCACCACGTGGACCTCTTCACGCAAATTGGCATCCGGAATGACTGTTTCGGGCCCGGTAGCGGACTGACAGCTTCGGGTCTCGAATCTTCAAGAGCGACCTTCAGGTCGTCGTGATCTGACCCGGAGCTGCCGTTTGTCCCTCCTCAACGCGCGCCCTCTCTCACTGGCACCTGACGTTGCTATGGGCATAACGGCAAGGACGACTTAGCCTCCTGTTTGCGGTATAATGCTGACCAAACTTCCACCGCCTAGGGAGAAGGGCGTGGATATCGCGGCATGGCTGGCAAGCCTCGGACTGGGGGAATACGCCCCGGCCTTCCGCGACAATGACATCGATTTCGAGCTGCTGCCTAAGCTCACCACCGAGGACTTGACGGCCCTGGGGATCAGGTCCGTGGGGCATCGGCGCAAGCTGCTCAGCGCCATTTCGGCGCTCGCGGAGAATTCCTCCGCTCAGCCAGGGTCGACCCTGTCCACTCGTGAGGAGTTTGCGCAAGACGTCACCGACGACGACGTTGCAGCGCCACGAGCAGAGCGGCGGCAACTCACCGTCATGTTCGTCGACCTCGTCGGCTCGACCGCGCTGTCGCAGCGACTCGATCCTGAGGACATGCGCGAGGTGATCCTCAGCTACCAGCAGGCCGTGTCGCGCGAGATCGCGCGCTACGAGGGACGGGTCGCCAAGCTCATGGGCGACGGCGTGCTCGCCTATTTCGGCTGGCCGCGGGCGCATGAGGACGATGCCGAGCGCGCCGTGCGCGCGGGTCTCGCGGCCGCGACCGCGACCGGCCGACTGGGCGGCCCCGGCGGAGTGCCGCTCGCCGCGCGTGTCGGCATCGCCACCGGGCTGGTGATCGTCGGTGACCTGGTCGGCGAAGGCGCGGCGCAAGAGGAAGCCGTAGTCGGCGACACGCCCAATCTTGCAGCCCGGCTGCAAGCCGTCGCCGAGCCGGATTCTATAGTGGTCGCGGAGGCTACGCAAAGGTTGGTCGCCGGACTGTTCACAGCGACCGATCTTGGTGAACGGGAGCTCAAAGGCTTCACCGCTCCAGTGCGGTGCTGGCGCATCGTCGGCGAGACGGCGGCCGAGAGCCGCTTCGAAGCCCGGCACGCCGTGCTGACGCCTTTGGTCGGCCGGCACGAAGAGCTCGCCTTCCTAGCCGAACGGTGGCATCGCGCAACATCGGGACAAGGCCAGGTTCTCCTACTCACCGGCGAGGCTGGCATCGGCAAGTCTCGCCTGTTGGCCGCACTTGCCGCGCAGGTCGCCGCAGGGCCGCGTTCGGTACTGCGCTATTTCTGCTCGGCCCACTACACCAACAGCGCACTCCATCCGCTGATCTCGCATTTGGAAAGGGCGGCGGGCTTCGTGGGCGACGACAACGCCGACACGCGGTTCGACAAGCTCACGACGCTGCTTACCGGGATCGGCGCGGAGGCTGGCGAGGCCCTACCATTGCTGGCAACGCTGCTCTCGATCGATGCACGCGGGCGTTATCGTCCGCCGAAGTTGCCGGCGCCGGCGCTCAGGGCGCGCACGCTCGCAGCCTTGACGCGGCTGGTCGAGGCGTCGGCGACGAACGCTCCAGTGCTCGTACTCGTCGAGGACGCCCATTGGATCGACCCCACGACGGCCGAATGGCTGGAAGCGCTCGTTGAGCGGCTCTCGGACCTGCCGGTCCTGCTGGTGGTCACGGCGCGGCCGGAATTCGAGCCGCGCTGGAGGGCGCTGTCGTGTGTCGACACGCTGCAACTGGGGCGGCTCGAACCATGCGATGGCACGGCGATCATGGAGCGGGTGGCGGGCGGCAAGAAGCTGCCGCGCGACATCGCGGACCGCATCCTTGCTAACACGGAGGGGGTGCCGCTGTTCGTCGAGGAGCTGACGAAGACCGTGCTCGATTCCGACCTATTGGTCGAGGCGGGCGATCGCTATTTGGCGATCGGGCCGCTGCCGGCGATCGCCATCCCGTCGACATTGCAGGACTCGCTGATGGCAAGACTCGACCGGCTGTCACCGGTGAAGGAGACGGCGCAGATCGCCGCCTGCATCGGCCGCGTTTTCCGGCACCGGCTGCTCGCCGCAGTGAGTGGCGCCGGCCGAGGCCGGCTCGACGATGCGCTCAGCCAGTTGGAACAGGCGGAGCTGCTGTTCCGCAGCGGCGCGGCGTCGGAGGCGACCTACACATTCAAGCACGCGCTGGTCTGCGACACGGCTTACCAGAGCCTGTTGAGAAGCCGGCGCCAGCAGATCCATGCGAAGATTGCCTCCGCGCTGGAAGCTGAGTTTGCCGACGTCGCCGAGACCGAACCTGAGACCGTGGCGCAGCACTATACGATCGCCGGCCTGGTGGCTGAGGCCGCGTCGTGGTGGCTGAAAGCCGGGCAGCGGGCGATGACAAAGTCTGCCAACCGCGAAGCCGCGGCGCACTTCGGCAAAGGACTCGAGCTCGTTGTGACTTTGCCCGCTTCCGAGGCCCGTCTCAGACAGGAGCTGTCACTCTGGACGGCAATGGGCTCGGCGCTCATCTCCGCCAGGGGTTGGGGCGATCCCGAGGTCCTGCACTCTTTCTCGAAGGCACGGGAACTTGCCGAAAGGCTTGGCGATAAGACACAGCTGTTCGCCGCGGTCCGGGGCGAGAGCGCCTGCCGCACCATTTCGGGTCACCTGCGCGCCGCAAATGCGCTCGCCAACCAGTGCCTCACGCTCGGCATGGAACTCGCGCATGCTTCAGGCGATTCCGGCTACATGCTGGAAGCGCACCACCAGCTCTGGGGTGTCAACTTTTATCTCGGCAACTACAAGACCAGCGGGGTGCACGCCAGCCAGGGTATGGCCATCTACGACTACGAGAAGCATCGCCACCTAGCCTGGGGCTATACCGGGCATGATCCAGGCGTTTGCTGCCGGTCGTTCTCCGCACAGATGCTCTGCATTTGCGGCAAGCCGGATAAGGGGGTTCAGCAGTCAAGAGAAGCAGTCGCCCTCGCCGAGCGCGATTCGCACCCTGTTAGCCTGGCCCAGGCGCAGATGGCGCTCAGCGTCGTCCATCTCATGCGACGGGAGCCGCATGACGGGCGACTCTGGGCCGAAAAGGCGATCGCCGTATGCACCGAGTTCGCCATGCCCCTGCTGCTTGGGCAGGCTCGCGTGTTCTTCGGCTGGGCGCTCGGTGGTTTGGGGCAGTTGGACGAAGGCATTCGCCAGATGCGCGACGGGATCGCGGCGATCGCCGCGACCGGCGCCGACATGGGGATGGCTTACTACCTTTGCGCGCTCGCCCGCGCTTGCGGCGAGCGGGGCGAGGCAAGCGAAGGGCTTGCGCTGCTGGAGCAAGCGTTCGACACGCTCACCAAGTCTGGCTCCAGCTACCAGCTGCCCGAACTGTTGAGCGCCAAAGGAGAGCTCCTATCGCGCCTGGACCAAGGCGACGATGCTATCGAAGGCTCGTTCCGGCAGTCGCTGGCCGCCGCCCGCGAACAAGGTGCGAGACTGGCCGAACTGAGGGCTGCGCTTCGGCTTGCCCGACTTTGGTCCGATCGCGGACGCGAGAGCGAGGCGCGAGACCTGCTCGCACCCGCATATGCGGCGTTCAACGAGGGTTTCGGCACTTCCGATCTGGTTGAGGCAAAGAGCCTGCTGCAGAAGTTTTCACATCATCCGGCGGCGCAGCCATAGGCAGCAACAACCAGGGAGGACAACCATGCTCAAACAAACGTGCTATGGTCTGCTGGCCGGCGTAGTGCTAACGCTGGCCGGCACACCGGCTTCTGCCGCCGAGCTCACGATCTTCTGGGCAGAATGGGATCCTGCCAATTATCTGCAAGAACTCGTTACCGAATATGAGAGGCAGACGGGCGTCAAGGTAACAGTCGAAACAACGGCTTGGCCGGGCTTTCAGACCAAAGCCTTCGCCGAATTCAATGCCAGGGGCGATGCGTATGATATGGTCGTAGGCGACTCGCAGTGGCTCGGCGCCGGCTCGACTGGCGGCCACTATGTCGACCTCACCGACTTCTTCGCGAAGCACGATATCGCCGAGTTAATGGCTCCGGCCACGGTGAAGTTTTACTCCGAGTATCCTGGCGACAGCGGCAGATACTGGGCGGTCCCGCTCGAGGGCGACGCTATCGGTTGGGCCTTTCGCAAAGACTGGTTCGAGGATCCGAAGGAAATGGCCGACTTCCGAGCGAAGTACGGCTACGATCTCGCCGTGCCGAACACGTTCAAAGAGATGCGCGACATCGCTGAGTTCTTCTACCGGCCTGACCAGAAGAGATATGGCATCGCGATTTACACCGACAACTCATACGATGGGTTGGTCGGGGGCTTCGAAAGCGTGCTTTTCTCGTATGGCGGCGAGCTTGGCGACTATGCAACCTACGAGGTCGACGGTTTTATCAATTCCGACAGGGCCGTGGCCGCGCTCGAATTCTATCGGGAGCTGTACAAATTCACGCCTCCGGGCTGGGCCAACGCCAATTTCGGAGAGGAGAATCTGGCGATCACCGAAAGCCTGGCCGCGATGAGCATGAACTATTTCGCGTTCTTCCCATCGCTTACCAACGAGGCTAGCAATCGGAATGCCACCAACACCGGCTTCTTCGCCAACCCGGCCGGCCCGCAAGGCGATCAGTTCGCCCCCCTCGGGGGGCAGGGCATCTCGATCATCTCTTATTCGCAAAAGCAAGACGAAGCCCTCAAATTCCTCGAGTGGTTCATCAAGGACGAAACCCAGAAGAGGTGGTCGGAGCTCGGCGGCTACACCTGCAGTGCGGCTGTGCTGAAGTCGGATGCATTTCAGAACGCCACGCCGTACAACAGGGCCTTCTATGAGACCATGTTCAAGGTGAAGGACTTCTGGGCGGTCCCGGAGTACGCCGAATTACTGCAGCAGTTTAACCAGCGAGTCTATCCGTACGTGACGGGCGACCAAGGCACGGCCAGAGAGACGCTTGATGCCCTCGCCGCGGACTGGAACGCGACTTTCAAGAAGTACGGGCGCCAGTAGTCGGTGTGGTTATGGATGGGACGCCTCGCGTTTCACACCGACCATCGTGGAGATGCCGAACGCCCGCTTTGCGAAGGATTGTGTTGAAAAACTCAGTCTTGAAGTAGCATCGATCAACTGATTCACTCATTGCCAGCATCCGGAGAGTTTTGCGAATTCGCTACTGAACACCTTCCCGGCATTACCCCTATAAGGCCCGACGCATCGTTTCTGGTGTGGTTGGATGCCCGCGCGCTCGATCTCAAAGTGGGCGGAATCCAGAAGTTCTTTGTCAATCGTGCCGGGGTTAATTTGTACGACGGCCGCGTATATGGGCCCGGTGGCGAAGGGTTCATTCGCCTCAACGTCGGCTGTCCGCGCTCGCTGTTACTTCAGGGGCTGGAACGCATGTCTGCGGCGCTGACGATAAGCTCTTGAACCGGGCGGCAGCCCGTGGGGATAGCAGGTTCTTGCTCGGGATCAGGTGCAATCCGTTTTACCGCGCCTCATGCGCCACCGTAGCGTCCGCTTTTGGCGCCATGACCTCGACCAGCGGTCGCCCGCGATGTCAGCTTTCAGGAAACGGCGAACCTGCTCTATACGACCGAGATTGGTCAATA
>NZ_RZSW01000590.1:0-3645 GCF_003997375.1 Mesorhizobium sp. M5C.F.Ca.IN.020.29.1.1
CGCCCTGAAGGCAAGCCCTATGAAAAGCGTGAGGGGCCGCGCAAGCCATACGCCCCGCGCGGCGACCGCCCGATCGCGGCTGACGGCGAGCGGCCGAAGCGCGACTTCAAGAGTGGCGACCGGCCGTTCGGCAAGGGGCCGCGCCCTGAAGGCAAACCTTATGAAAAGCGCGAGGGGCCTCGAAAACCCTACGCGCCACGCGGTGACCGGCCGGCGGCTGCCGAAGGCGAGCGCAACGAAAGGCGCTTCGACCGTCCCAAGGGAGACTTCAGTGATCGCCCCAAGCGCGATTTTGCCGGTGATCGGCACCAAGGGGCATCGGCCGGCGGCTTCAAGCCTCGCCCGCGTCCCGCCGAAGCGACGGAAGAGGCTGGTGAGCGCATTGCCAAGCGGCTGGCCCGCGCCGGCCTTGCCTCGCGCCGCGATGCCGAGGAGCTGATCGCGGCCGGCCGCGTCAAGGTCAATGGAAGGGTGCTGTCCTCGCCCGCCTTCAATGTTATGCCTGGCGACATCATCCATCTCGACGGCATGGAGATCCCGCCGATCGAGCGCACCCGGCTGTTCCTGTTCCACAAGCCGGCCGGCGTCGTCACCACCAACCGTGATCCCGAGGGCCGCAAGACCGTCTTCGACGTGCTGCCGGCCGAGCTGCCGCGGCTGATGACTATCGGCCGGCTCGACATCAACACCGAAGGCCTGCTGCTGCTCACCAATGATGGCGGACTGGCGCGCGTGCTCGAACTGCCGGCGACTGGCTGGCTCAGGCGCTACCGCGTGCGCGTCCACGGCAAGGTCGAGGAAAGTGCGCTCGCCGGCTTGCGCGAAGGCATTGCCGTTGACGGCGTCTTTTATGGCGCCATCGAGGCGACGCTCGACCGCGAGCAAGGCACCAACGCCTGGCTGACGCTCGGCCTGCGCGAAGGCAAGAACCGCGAAGTCAGGAACATACTGGGCTCGCTTGGCCTCGACGTGACGCGACTGATCCGCATTTCCTACGGACCGTTCCAGCTCGACGACCTGCCGGAGGGCCATGTGCTGGAGATCAAGGGTCGGGTGCTGCGCGACCAGCTTGGCGAACGCCTGGTCGAGGAGTCCGGCGCCAATTTCGACGCTGACATCACCAAGCCGTTTTCCAACAGGCCGGTGCGGCGCGAAGCGGTGCGGGAAGAGGAACCGGAGCGGCCGAAATTCACCCGCGACGGCGAACGCCGCCCGATCGGCGAAGGCGGATTGATCAAGAACCGCAAACGCCGCGAAGGCAGCCGCGACGCGGCGCTGGGCAAGCTGTCGACAAGTCCCGGCAGAAGCTTTGTGCCGGAAAAGAGCTTTGGTGAGCGTGGCCCAAAATCACGCGGCGGGCCTGAACGCGACGGCTTTGGCGATCGCGGCCCGAGGCCGGGCGGCTTTGGCGGAAAACCGGGCGGCGGGAAAAAGTCCGAACGCGAGCAGCGTCCGATCGAGCCGCCGGGCCAGCGCAAGGCCAATGTCTGGATGGCGCCGGGCGCGCGGCCGATCGGCAAGGGCAGGGCGGACGCCGATGCCGCCAAGGCGGCCGAAGCCAAGGAACGCAAGGCCTCGTTCAAGCCGTCTTACGGCAAGCCGGCCAAACCCGGAGGGGCAAAGCCGTTCGGCAAGCCGCGTGGCGAACGCCCCAATTCCGGCAGCAGTGATAGCGGCAAAGGCGGCGACCGGCCGCGCAGCGGCCCCAAGGGATCAAGGGGAGGCAATGCGGATCGTCGGCGGTGAGTTTCGCGGGCGTCCGCTGGCGACGCCCCGCTCAAGCGCTATCCGCCCGACCACCGACCGCACCCGCGAGGCTGTCTTCAACGTGCTGGCGCATCGCTTTCCCGACAGGCTGGCCGGCGCGCGCGTGCTCGACCTGTTCGCCGGCACCGGCGCGCTCGGACTCGAGGCGCTGTCACGCGGCGCATCTTATGGCGTCTTCATCGAAGAATCGGCGGAAGGGCGCGGCCTGATCCGCACCAATGTCGAGGCCTTCGGCCTCACCGGGCGTACCAAGATATTTCGTCGCGACGCTACGGCCCTGGGCGACGCGGGCACGATCGCCGCGTTCGGCCTGGTGTTCGCCGACCCGCCCTATGGCAAGGGACTGGGTGAGCGTGCCTTGCGCTTGGCCAAGGCCGGCGGCTGGCTCGCCCCCGGCGCGCTCTGCGTCGTCGAGGAGGCGGCAGCGGCGCCGTTCGAGGCAGGGCCGGGCTTTTCGGTTGTCGATGAGCGCAGCTATGGCGAGACGGTTATCCGCTTTATCGAAGCCGCCTGAGTTCGGCCTCCTTTGCGCGCGAAAATGACGAACAAATCACTTTGCCTGTATTGCCATCCCCGCCTATCGTCCCGCCCATGACAACCGGAGCCATTGATGACACCTCACGCTGAATGGCTGCGCGGAACGCTCTTGGCGCTGGCTCTCGTGATGACCGGCCCGGTGCTGGCCGACAACAACGACGGCAAGGTAACGAATTTCCTGCTCGACAACGGCATGGAGGTTGTCGTCATTCCCGATCACCGGGCGCCGATCGTCACCCATATGGTGTGGTACAAGATCGGCAGCGCGGATGAGCCGCCCGGCAAGTCCGGCATCGCCCATTTCTTCGAGCATCTGATGTTCAAGGCGACGACCAATCACGCGGCCGGCGCGTTCGACCGCGCCGTCTCCGCGATCGGCGGTTCGAACAACGCTTTCACCTCTTATGACTACACCGCGTTTTACGAGACGGTGGTGCCGCAGGCGCTCGAGCAGATGATGGATTTCGAGGCTGATCGCATGCGCAACCTCATCCTCAACGACAATGTCATCGCCACCGAGCGGGACGTGATCCTGGAGGAACGCCGCTCACGCATCGACAGCAATCCGCAGGCGGTGCTCGGCGAGGAGGTCGACGCCACCCTCTGGCAGAACCAGCCCTATCGCATTCCGGTGATCGGCTGGATGCAGGAGATGGAGAAGCTGAACCGCGCCGATGCCAAGGCTTTCTACGACAAATATTACACGCCCAACAACGCCGTGCTGGTGGTGGCCGGCGATGTCGACCCGGAGGTGGTCAAGGCGCTGGCCGAAAAGACGTATGGCAAGATTGCGCGTGGTCCAGACCTGCCGCCGCGCATCCGTCCGGTCGAACCCGAGCAGAACACCAGGCGCACGGTGACGCTCACTGACGCGCGTGTCAGTGTGCCGAACTTTTCGACGCAATGGGTGGTTCCCTCCTATCACACTGCAAAGCCGGGCGAAGCGGAAGCGCTGGACTTGCTGGCGGAGATCCTCGGCGGCGGTAGCCGCAGCCGGCTCCACCAGCAGCTTGTCGTCAAGCAGGGCATCGCCGCCGAGGCCGGCGCCTTCTTCCAGGGCACCATGCTCGATGCCACCAACTTCACCGTCTATGGCGCGCCGCGCGGCGACGCCAAGCTGGCCGATGTCCAGGCGGCGGTCGAGGCCGAGGTCGCCCGCATCGCCAAGGACGGCGTCACGTCAGGCGAGCTGGAGAAGGCCAAGGATCGGTTCGTCCGCTCGATGATCTTCGCCCGCGACAAGCAGGATTCGATGGCCAACATCTACGGCGCGACGCTCGCCGCCGGCGGCAGCGTCAGGGATGTCGAGGAATGGCCGGGCCGCATCCGCAGGGTCACCGC
>NZ_RZSW01000591.1:0-3614 GCF_003997375.1 Mesorhizobium sp. M5C.F.Ca.IN.020.29.1.1
TCCGAGGGATTTGTAGGGGTGAGCCCAATGACATGAAGCCTCGGCTGCTCGAACCCGGACCCGCGAAAAGGTACTGCCATCTCCGAGGTGAAAGTGCGCTCTTCCCTCATATGAAAGAAATTTGACTTGGCCCGAAACCAATCTGCAACAAAGCGCGGACTCTAGCGGCATGATCTGGATACAGGCCACCCGCAGAGTTGACCGAACGAAAACAGCCGGCACAAACGAAGATGAACATGCAATCGAACGCGATCTCCTGGCTCTTCAGGATAAGCATAGCCGCAGCGATGATTGGCGGCGTCGGCACCTTCGCCGGCAGCCCGACGACGAAGCTTGCGGAGATGACTTCAAGCGAAGTTTCGACGCTGCATGCCGCACTCTTTTTCGCCACGGTCTGGATCGTGTCCAGTCTGCGCATCAACCGGCTCAAGGCCCTCTGGCGGGTCGGTTTTGGGCTGAAGACGATGCGCGGCCCCTCCGGCAACTTGCAGCCGAGAGGACCGAAGGCCCGCGCCGCGACGGGGGGCTCCGCTGGCGGCGCGGGCGCTTCGGGGGTTTCCCTGAAGACATGATCCCGAACCGAAAGACCGCATCGCGACAAGTGGTGCTGGTTTTCGGGAAAAGATTGTGCCCGAAAACAGGCCATACCCAGCAGATCTGAATTTGGGGAACGGATACGATGAACACGAAATTTGCAGCTTCGGTGCTTTCCGCACTTCTCTACGCACAGGGCCTGCTCGGCTTTGCCGGCCTCGCCACCGTGCTTCTTAGGGATCGTGCCCATGCGAGCGAATTCGTCGCCGCCAGCGAAATGCCGTCAGGTCCGTCGGTTCTTGTGGTCCGCTGAGCGCCTGGGCCTGTGGGCAATACGGTGAGGGCCCCGGCCTCAGTCGGCGAACTGCGTCGGCGGATCGAACCGGTAGCCTGCACCCCTTATAGTGGTGATGGTTTCGGTGTCGAGCTTGCGGCGCAGCCGCACGATGCGCGAATCGATCGAGCGATCGAAGGCATCGGCATTTTCGGCGGGCGCGGCGGCAATGATGTCGTCGCGCGTCAAGACCTTGCGCGGACTGGCCAGGAACAATCTGAGCAGCGCCACCTGACCCGGCGACAATTGTTCTTCCGTGCCGGAGCGATGCATGACCATGGCCGACCGGAGGTCGACCGTCGCGTTCTCCAGCACGACCAATTCCCCGGCGTTTCTGCCGCGCCGTGCCAGCAAGCCGCCGATACGGGCGGCGAGTTCCCTGACATTGAGCGGGCTTTCGACGACGTCGGCGGCGCCGAGTTCGAGCGCCAGCACCTTGTCGACGAGATCGGCCGGCCGGCAGATCAGGATGAAATCCGGCCCGCCCTCGCCGCCATGGCGCCTGAGCAGATCACGCCCTTCCGCCTGGCTGAGGCTGTCGCCGACGACGACGACATCGATACCCTTTCCGGAAAGCAGGGATTCGGCCTCCCACGGCTGCCGCACCGCCCGCACGTCATGACCACGCCGTTCGAGATGGTCGGCGAGATCGGTCGCGACCACTTCGGCGACGGAAACAAGCGCGATGACGGATCGTGCAGCCATTTTTTTCCACCCTGCAACCGGCAACCCAAGATGAGTGCTGGACATGATGTTTATACCCAATCTACTTTCCGCTGAAAGCGGGAGCGAGAGCATAGTGCGGGCACGAATTGTCATCGTCGAGGACGAGCCGGATCTGAGAGACGCGGTCGCCGAGTATCTCGGCGCCAGCGGCTACGATGTCGCGACGGCCGAGAGTGCCAGCGCCGCGCGAACTTTGCTGGAAACGCAGTCGTTTCATCTGGCCATCCTCGACATCGCCATGCCAGGCGAGGACGGCCTGTCGCTTGGCCGCTGGCTGCGCTCGAAAATGCCTATCGGCATTATCTACGCCACTGCCGCCGGCACTGCGCTCGACCGCATCGTCGGGCTGGAACTCGGCGCCGACGACTACATCGTCAAGCCTTACGAATTGCGCGAGGTGCTGGCGAGGGTCCGCAGCGTGCTGCGCCGCGTGCCGCAGCCGGCCGAACCACAGGGCGCCAAGGCCGAAACAACTGCCAACCGCCGTTTTATGAGCTTCGGCCCTTTCCATGCCGATCTCGACGGCCGGTTCGTCACCGGCACCAATGGAACGGTCATCGACATGGCCAAGAGCGAGTTTGACGTGCTGGAGGTCTTCCTGACGCGTGCCAACCGTTTGCTGACGCGTGCGGCGATCTCCGAGGCGATCGGCTTCGAGGAAGATCCTGAATCGTCACGCGCGGTCGATATCCGCATCATGCGGCTGAGAAAGAAGATCGAGGCGGACCCGGCCAACCCGAAATTCCTGCGCACAGTCCGCGGCGAAGGCTATATCTTCTCGCTGCCGACCGGCGAAAGCAACTGAGCGGCGCGATCACTGGTAACCACTCTCGGTGGCACGACTGTGAAATGACGGCTGACCATGACGGCTGAAGCAGCACGCAGCGATATGCACGGCGTCAGGCAGGGCGCGGCGATGGCGGCTGTCCATGTTGTTCGCCGGCTTCGCGAAGCCGGCGACTGGCAGCGCGAGATGGACAGCATCCTTGAAACGCTCTGCGGGGCCATGGATTGCCAGCGCGGCATTCTGTTTCGGCTGCGCGAGCTGCCCGGCCAGGGCTTTGCCCAGTCGGTCGCGGCTTACTGGATCAACCCCCGATTTGGTGGCGAACTGGCGTCGCCAACGGTAATCATGCAGTCGGTTGTCAATTCGGACCCACTGCTGGAACGGTTGGCGGAGGACGAGCGGCAAGGCAAGATCTTCGCGGGACACACGCGCGACCTCGAAGGCTTTCTGAGAACCGACTTCGAAAAGCAGCACATCAAGTCGTTCCTGTCGGTGTCGGTCTTTGCGCATGGCCATCTGTGGGGCACGCTGGCGGTCAACGACTGCGTGAACGAGCGCGAATGGACCGACGAGGAAGAGGCAACGCTGCACATCGTCGCATTGGCCATCGGCGACGCCATCGAACGATCGCTTTCCGATGCGCATGCCAGCGAAGTCATCCGCCGCACCATGTTGCAGGCCTCGCTCGACGCCATCATAGTCATCGACGAGACCGGTTCGATCATCGAGTTCAATCCCGCCGCCGAAAAGATGTTCGGCTATCAGCGCAGCGACATCCTCGGCAAGGACCTGCTCGACACCGTCGTTCCGGAATATTATCGCAAGGGATATGTGTCGGGCGCCGAATACATGTCGGGCCGCGGCGCGCCGATGGTCGGCCAGCGGATCGAGACCGTCACCCAGAATGCGGCCGGCGAGGTCTTTCCGATCGAACTGACGGCGACCGAGATGCGAGTCGCCGACCGCCGCCTGATCTTCGGCTCGATCCGCGACCTTCGCGACAAATTGCGCGCCGAGGAGGAGATCGGCCGCCAGCGCGAAAAGCTGCACCAGAACGAGAAGATGGCGGCGATGGGCTCGCTGCTTGCCGGCGTGTCACACGAGCTCAACAACCCGCTTGCCGTGGTGGTCGCACAATCGACGCTGTTGCACGAGTTCGCTTCAGACCCGCAGACCAAGGTGCGCGCCGAAAAGGTGCGCGCCGCCGCCGAGCGTTGCGGCCGCATCGTCAAG
>NZ_RZSW01000592.1:0-3610 GCF_003997375.1 Mesorhizobium sp. M5C.F.Ca.IN.020.29.1.1
GCGTCATTCTGCGCTCGCAGGCCTGCCTTGTCGCATCGCGGAAGCTGCGTACGGCGGCGGACGAGGCAATCTTGCGCGACCTCGCGGCGAAGGTGGCAGGCGCAATCCCTCCCCCTTGAAGGGAGGGTGCCTCGCGTCGCTCCGAACCCTCCACTCAACGGGGAGGGATCGCCGCAGCTCCAGTACCATCAACGGGATTTCCACCACCCCGGCAGGCTGATAGACTCGGTCGCCTGTGGAGGAGACGGCGATGCCGATCAATCTCGACGAGTTGAAGAATGCCACCAGTCTGCGCGGCCGCCGTCCGCGCAATGGCGCCACGTTCGTCGCGCCGGTCGACGGCAGGGCGCATGTGTCGGGCGAGCGCACCATGCCGCTGCTGCAGCAGACCATCCCGGCACTGCTTTCCGATACCGTCAGCAAATACGGCACGCTCGATGCCGCCGTCTTTGTCGACCAGGACAAGCGCTTCACCTGGAGCGAACTTTCAGACACGGTGGACGCGCTGGCCGCAGGCTTCCTGGCGCTTGGCCTGGCAAAAGGCGACCGCGTCGGCATCTGGTCGCCCAACCGATGGGAATGGCTGGTGACGCAGTTCGCCACCGCGCGCATCGGCCTGATCCTGGTCAACATCAACCCGGCCTACCGGCTGACCGAGCTCGATTATGCGCTGAACAAGGTTGGCTGCCGAGCGCTGGTCACGGCCGTCAAATTCAAGAGCTCCGACTATCTCGGCATGATCGAGACGCTGGCGCCGGAGATCGCGACTGCGACGCCGGGCAAACTCGAGGCGAAAAAATTGCCGGAGCTGAAGATCGTCATCCGCATGGGCGAGGAGAATTCTCCCGGCATGTTCAATTTCGCCGACGTCCTGGCGATGGCAGGACGCGACGAGCATGACAGCCTCGACCGGATCTCCGAGGGGCTGAAGCCCGGCGACGCCATCAACATCCAGTTCACCTCAGGCACGACAGGCGCGCCAAAGGGCGCGACGCTGACCCACAACAACATCGTCAACAACGGCAATTTCGTCACATCGGCGATCAGGCTGACCGTCGAGGACCGGTTGTGCATCCCGGTGCCGCTCTATCACTGCTTCGGCATGTCGATGGGCACGATCGGCTGCGTCACCAAGGGCGCAACCATGGTCTTCCCGGGCGAGGGCTTCGATGCCGGCGCCACGCTGAAGGCAGTGGCGGGCGAGCGCTGCACCGGCCTCTACGGCGTGCCGACCATGTTCGTCGGCCTGCTCGACCATCCGGATTTTGACACCTTCGATCTCACCAGCCTGCGCACCGGCATCATGGCCGGCTCGCCGTGCCCGATCGAGGTGATGAAGAAGGTGGTGTCGCTGATGCATATGGCAGAGGTGACCATCGCCTATGGCATGACCGAGACCAGCCCGGTGTCGTTCCAGAGCAGCGTCGACGACCCACTGGAAAAACGCGTCTCGACGGTCGGTCGTGTCCATCCCCATGTCGAGGTCAGGGCGATCGATGCCGATGGCGTCACCGTTGCGGTCGGCGCGCCGGGCGAACTCTGCACACGCGGCTATTCGGTGATGAAGGGCTATTGGGACGACGAGAAAAAAACCCGCGAGGCAATCGATCCCGACGGCTGGATGCACACCGGCGACCTCGCCACCATCGACGCCGAGGGCTATTGCAACATCGTCGGCCGGGTCAAGGACATGGTCATTCGCGGCGGCGAGAACGTCTATCCGCGCGAGGTCGAGGAGTTCCTCTATCGCCATCCCAAGGTCAGGGAAGTGCAGGTGTTCGGCATTCCCGACCCGAAATATGGCGAGGAGCTTTGCGCGTGGATTGTGCTCAAGCCGGGCCAGATCGCCACCGAGCAGGAGATCAAGGCCTTTTGCGCCGGCCAGATCGCCCATTACAAGATCCCGCGCCACATCCGCTTTCGCACCGAATTGCCGATGACGGTGACCGGCAAGCCGCAGAAGTTTCTCATGCGCGAGGCGATGGTTGACGAACTGGGGCTGGTGACGCCGAAGACCGCCTGAAGGGCGGACCGGCGGAGCATCTTAGTCCTGTTGGCTGCCCTTTGCGACGCCGCGCGAGACGCATGCTTCCGGGGCGGAGAAAAGCGGCTGGCTACCTATTTCGGAAGAGGGCGGATGGGGAAACAAGGCCGAAATCTCGGCCCCAAAGCGAAAGGAACCCGCAATGGCAAAGAATACGATTTGCCTCTGGTACGATAAGGACGCCGAGGCTGCCGCCCGCTTCTACTCCGAGATATTTCCTGACAGCGTGGTGAGTGCCGTGCACCGTGCACCCAGTGACTACCCGGCCGGCAAAGAGGGCGACGTGTTGACGGTCGAATTCACAGTCGCGGGCCTTCCTTGTATCGGCCTCAACGGGGGTCCCGAGTTCAAGCACAACGAAGCGTTCTCTTTCCAGATCGCCACCGATGATCAGGAGGAGACCGACCGCTATTGGAATGCCATTGTCGGCAACGGCGGCCAGGAGAGCGTGTGCGGCTGGTGCAAAGACAAATGGGGGATTTCCTGGCAAATCACGCCGCGCGTGCTGACTGACGCGATGGCGGCTGGCGGCGACGAGGCAAAGCGCGCGTTTGATGCCATGATGACCATGGTGAAAATCGACGTCGCCGCGATCGAGGCGGCGCGGCGCGGTTGATGCTCCATCGCGATTTGCGGCCAATGCTGCCAGAGCTTGTCCGCTCGCCACCCAAGTGCGGCCGTCCAGCCACCAGCTTGCGCAGCGCGGCAGCCTTCGCTTCAAGCTGGGCGATCGGATGAAAGTCGGCGATGTCATTGGCTTGCTCTGCAATACGGGCAACTCGACCGCTCCGCACCTTCATTTCCCTGGTAATGGCTGTCGCAGTCGGAGCCAGCGGGCTGTCGGTAGACGAAGGTTCGCTGAGCGTCAGGATCCTTATCGGAGCGCTTTCGAGTGCGATTATGTTCATCACCATTTTCGTGGTGCTCGACCATGCCGAGGCGGTGGCTCGGCGTGTAGGCGAGCCGTACGGCACGCTGGTGCTGACTCTTTGCGGACAACGCGGCCTTTTTGTTGCCGGCTGCCGGGAGCGGCCCTCGCACCCTACTTCAGAACTGCAGCGAGTTCGATCAAGTCATTTGCCATGTATTCCCAACCGTCGCGCGGCTTGGCAACGGCAGCCTTCGACGGGTCATGCGCATTTGCGCGAACGACATACGCCGTCTTCAATCCGCATCGACGCGCCGCGTCCAGGTCGTCGTCGTGGGCGGCAACCAGCATCGCCCTGTCCGGCTCCACGCCCAGCAGCTCGCAGGCACGAAGATACACCTGTGGCATCGGCTTATAGGCCTCGGAGACATCAGCGCCGAGGATCGTATCCCATGGCAGCCCGGCATGTTTTGCCATGTCAACCAGAAGTCGGGTGTTCCCATCGGACAGCGGTGCGACGATAAAGCGTTCCTTCAATCTGAAAAGACCCTCCACCGAGTCCGGCCACGGCTTGAGGCGGTGCCAAGCCAGATTGAGATTTTCCAGTTCGGCGCTCGGTACAGCCGATGGCATCAACCCGTATCCTTTCAGACAGGCTTCCAGGTTCTCCATGTTGAGAGATCGAGCGGGACAAAGGG
>NZ_RZSW01000593.1:0-3607 GCF_003997375.1 Mesorhizobium sp. M5C.F.Ca.IN.020.29.1.1
ATCGGTCCACCGCGCGACCTCACCCTCCATTCCATCCGGGTCCTTGAAGGTCACAACACGGACAGCGCCGAAATCTGTAATGGTCCCATCCGAAGCGCCGGCCTTCACCAGACGTCGCCTGACTTCCTGCAAGCACTCTTCATCGTCTACCTTCAGCGCAAGATGATCTATGTGACCTCTCTTGCCCATCTGCATCGACCCATCTTCATACCCCGTTGGTTCCGGCATTTGGAACGGATGAAGGGCAAAGCCACCTCCAACGTCGATAAGTGAGTGACGAAGAGTGCCGCCACCGGGACCGGGCTCGGACAGATCGAACTTCGTTTCCGCGTCGAAGATTTCTTCATAAAAGCGAATGAAACGGTCCATGTCGTGCGTGAACAGCGTCAGATGGTGCGCACCAACGGTTACAGGCATGCCGAACCTCCCTTGCCGATAATATGACGAGCATACCATCTCGCGTTGAACCGGGCGACCTGGAGCCGCGATACATCACTGAACGCGAACGGCCGATTTGGTCCGCAAAGCGGCTGTTCGATACGGGTTTTCGTGGCGGTTTTCGTGGCGGCTGCTGAACCGGAAAACCTCAGACCCTTGAGAAAAAGTGGTGGGCGATGACGGGCTCGAACCGCCGACATCTTCGGTGTAAACGAAGCGCTCTACCAACTGAGCTAATCGCCCGCTCCGGGGCGGACCTTTAAGCAGTTAGGACGGGGTTCGCAAGGCCAAATGAGCGCACGATGCCCTCACCGTTGATCGTTTTCGGCAACAAAATTCGGCTTGTCAAAAAACCTTCGGCTGTTTGCTGTTATGCTGTCGCGCTCCGCTTGACACCCGGTGGCTTACGCCTTATCCACCGCCCCAACGACGAACACGGCTGACCGTGCTCGTCTTGCGCGGGTGTAGCTCAGTTGGTTAGAGTGCCGGCCTGTCACGCCGGAGGTCGCGGGTTCGAGCCCCGTCACTCGCGCCATTTTCAATCACTTAGCTGATTGGAAATGAAGAAAACTCTGAATGCCGGACCGGCAATTCAGATGTTCGTGTCGACCTTGGCACGCAATAAATTCTAGCGTTTGGTCTGATTTTCAGAGACCCGTTCGATTTGGCTCATCACCGCTTGAGGATCGACGTTCTGAGCTAGCTGGGGCAGTTCGTCATCTGCTGGCGTCGGTACCTTCAAACGCTCCGTCAGAGCGGACATCATTTCGATCAGTCGCGTGGTTTCATGCTCGTTGAGCAGGCTGATTTGCAGATTCAGCTCAGCGCGGCGCTCGCTGAGCTCAGCCATTCTGTTCTGGTTGATCAGTACAAAGGTAGACAGGAAGATCGCCTCAACCGAGGCTACCATTGCCAATATCACAAAACTTGGGTCCCAGGGTGGAATAGCCCGGATCGCCCCAAGGTTCAGCGCAACCCAGACGATCAGGATTGCAAGGTGCAGATACACGAATGCCATGCTCCCCGCGAAACGGGAAATGACGCCGGCAATTCGATCTTGAAACGCCCGATGCTGCTCCTGCTCTCGTCGATGGTCAACCAGAGCCTGAATGTTGTTGTGGAGGACCGACTGCATGTCGGCGGATTGTGGCGCGGCCATGGACATCAAGGCCCGACTTGAAGCGCTAGAGGCGCCGGGGTTTTCCCGACAAACTTGCCAACGAGACCGGCCATTTCCGAATTCCTTTCCCGAATTTTCGTCCAGGAACGCGCAAGACTTGCAGTGATTTATTCACCCGTTTCGTCGGCACCTCCGTGGAAGAAGGATCGGATTTCCTCCCTGTCGACGCTGTCATCGCCGTTCTCGTCAACGGCGTTGAATATCCGCCCGATGAAATCCTGAACTTCGGTTTGAGAAAGCACACCATCGCCGTCGGCGTCCACTATGGCGAACATCATTCGCATCCGTGCGCCATGCATCATCCCGCCTGCCATTCGGCGCCCGTCATGCGGACCTCTGCGGAAATCCCGATGCCAACGGTCGCCACCTCGTCGTTCTGCTCGGGGTCGGCGACGCTCTTGCATTCTCTCCTCCAGCATCTCGGTCATCATCTGACGCATCATATTGCGCATGGAGTCTTCGGTTGGCCCGCTCACTCCTGGCGCTGGCTCTGAGCCACGATCCTGTGCAGGTGCGGCAGGCGCAGGTGAGCTCGTCTGGGATACTGCCGGGGAAGCCAGCATAGCCAACGCCGCGGCAACTGCTGTGGTCTTGCTTGCTAATGTCATAGTATTCTCCTTGGAGAATGGTGGACCGAACGTGTCGGCATCCAAGCCAAACCCGCTGCTCCCCGCATGGTTCCTGACGAGTTGGTAGATGATCGCTGTGTGCCGGTTCATCCTTCGCGCTGCCGTAGAAAAATGCGGTCCCTACAGCGACGTAGCGCAGCGATTCGCTTCAACAGCGGGCCAGATGGCTATTTCCGACCGGGCTGTTTGGGCCTTGCGGCGGTTACGTTCGAGCCCGAGGGCTCTCGACTCCTGGCGAATAACGCTCACACCGGCGGCTTATCCACCGCCCCAACGACGAACGCGGCTGATACGTTCTCGTCTATGCGCGGGTAGCTCAGTGGTTAGTGTGCCGGCCTGTCACGCAGGAGGTCGGGGGGTCTTGTTCCTTAATACAAAAAGTTTCGACTTTCGGTTTCCTGAGAGTTTCAACTTTTTGTATTTGTTGCGTTCCAAGCCTGTCATATGCGTTTGAGCATTGGATTTTCCCGAACCCGGTTCCCACTTTGGTCCGATGCTCTAACGGAGAAGAAGCCTTGTACGCCCTGAAATCGCTCATCGAATCGCGCCATTTCGACCTCACGATCATGGTCCTGATCCTGATCAACGCCGTCACGCTGGGCTTCGAAACCTCGCCCGATGCGATTGCTGTTTTTGGCCCGCTTCTAGCAGCCATCGACCGCGCGATCCTCGCGGTCTTCGTGCTCGAACTCGCGATCCGGGTGGTCGTCTACAGGACGAATTTCTTCCGCGATCCATGGCGCATCTTCGACCTTTTCGTTGTCGGTTTCGCGCTCATCCCCGCGACCGGTTCGCTCTCCGTGCTGCGGGCGCTGCGCATCCTGCGGGTCCTGCGCCTGATCAGCATCGTTCCGTCGCTGCGCCGTGTCGTCACCGGCTTCATCACCGCCTTGCCCGGCATGGGCTCGATCATGCTGTTGCTCGGGCTGGTGTTCTACGTCTTTGCGGTGATGGCGACGAAGCTCTACGGCTCGTCCTTTCCCGAACTGTTCGGCGGCATACCGGAATCGCTCTTCACGCTTTTCCAGGTCATGACTCTCGAAGGCTGGTCGGACGGCGTGGTGCGCCCGGTCATGGCGGTCTATCCGACCGCCTGGCTGTTCTTCATCCCATTCATCATCGCGACCTCGTTCACCGTACTCAATCTGTTCATCGGCGTGATCGTTTCGGCGATGGAGGCTGAGCATGAAGCCGTAGAATCGGCCGACAGAGCAACGCTGCACAGCGATCAGGCCATCATCCTCGCGGAGTTACAGGCGCTGCGGGCAGAGGTTCGCGAATTGTCCGGCGTTCGCGGCTAGATCGCCTCATTCGGCGCGACAGGTACTTCCCCGCGAACATTGCAGAACACAGCCATTCC
>NZ_RZSW01000594.1:0-3605 GCF_003997375.1 Mesorhizobium sp. M5C.F.Ca.IN.020.29.1.1
GACCTGGGTTAAGTCTGCTCACGGCCGCCACCGCCCGCCGTCAAGCTGAGCGGACCCGGACCCACGAGCATTCGACTGTTCCGGTCGATCGACTCGCGCGGCCGGACTTCGGATTTCCGTAGGCGCAACCCGCAGTCCAGCGTGAGCACGCCAAAATGGCGCCCGTCCGCTTGGAAAGAAGCCAATGTGGCTCCTGAGGTCGCCTTGGAATATGGACCGGCCGCCGTGAGCGATCCCAACCTCAAACCTTTGCCGGTATGCCGGTTTGGCCGGACCGTCGGCCAGTCGGAGCAGTCCCCCGATAAGGACCCGAGCTGACGCGCGATCCAACAGCGCCCAAGCCTATGCTATGTGCATTACCGTTCGGTTGGCCATATCGTCCAAGACCGCATGAAGAAGGCTTCCAACCTCCTGCGCAGCGAGCTCTGGCGCAATTCCTACATCGGACAATTGAATGAGCATTTTCTTGGCAGCACAGCGCCAGAACGCACTCGCCGCCTCGCCGTTCTTGGTCTCGAGGGCCTGGCGATACTTCGACCAATGTGCGTCGCCGAGGCAGCGGAAATACGCAAATGTTTGAGTCATGCATCAATCACCTCACAGTTTCAGTTCCACAAAGAAAACACCGGCGCTTCAAAAGCGCCCCGCTAGCGCGGTGACGGTTCGCGGCGACATGACGAGTTCCACTTCCCCGTCGACAAGCCGTTGGGCGATGAGCCGCCGGACCGCACATCCGGACCGCACATAAGGTGAACCACCATTGCTGATCCGGCTGCATTTCCTGTGCCGTTCCGCGACGAGGCGTTCCAGCCCGAATTGACGTCCAATGACTTAATTTCTGAAAGGGCAGGGCGGTACGAATCACCCGATTGTTCCGCCGCTTACATTCCTGCGAGCTTGTGCATGAACGATTAAAGCGTGCCCGAGCCGTTCTTGGTGGCCGCAGAAGGGAATCATGTCATCCGCGCCTATCGTAAGGCCGCGCGACTTCTAGCATGGCTGCACTGCCCCGATAGGGCTTTGCAATCGCGCGTTTCGAAGCCTATGCTTTGGCATCGGCCGTCAGTTACTTCGGATGCAGCCGACAGTAAGAGGTACGCGCTCTTGCCCGCATGGGAGAGAGCCTTGCCCGAATCCCTTTTTCGCAACCAGGTGCTGAAATCCCTTTCGCCGGAGGATTTCGCGCTGTTGCGACCATCGCTGCATCACCTCGAACTGGACATCAAGGCTCAGTTGGAGATCGCGCATCAGCCGATCAGGAATGTATATTTTCCCGAGAGGGGCATCGCCTCGGTGGGCGCCACCATGACCGGCGGACGGCAATGTGAAGTCGGCATTATCGGATATGACGGGATGACAGGAATAGCCGTCATTCTCGGACAGGACAGCTCTTCCAACGAGACCTATATCCAGGTCGCAGGCAATGGCTGGCGCCTGCCGGTTGAAATCCTTCGTCCTGCGGTTGCGGAAAGCCCGTCGCTGCGCACGTCACTGCTGGACTATGCCCACGCGCTCCTTGTCCAGTCGTCCCGGACGGCACTGGTCAATGGCCACTCCAAAATCGAGGAACGGCTGGCCCGCTGACTGCTGATGATCCATGACCGCTCTGACGGAGACAAGATCTACCTGACGCATGAATTTCTGGCGACCATGCTCGGCGCCCGCCGTCCCGGGGTCACCACGGCCCTGCAAATGCTTGAATATCGAGGACTTGTCCGTGCCAAGCGCGGCGAGGTCACGATTATCGACCGCGTCGGATTGATGGAACTCACGCATGGCGCTTACGGCGAGGAGGAGCAACGTTATTTCGGCCTGGCCACCGCTGCCTGACTGTCGGACATAGGCTTGAAGGCTGCCGAACTCCCGTCCTAGATCGTGTCAGTCAGAGTTTCAGGGAGGCGGGTGAAAAAGCCGCCGAAGCCTATGTTCTGTCCAGAGGCAAAGGCCCGGTTCCTCTCCACCGCCCAGGCGATCCGCGCCATTCGAACGCTTAAGCCGGCGTGCAAAGCGACCGATCGCGAGTTGAGGAATTGGTGGCGGCGACGTCCATCGTTCACGGTGTGCCCGTCGCCTTCGACGCAAAAACAGCCGATGGAGTAGAACCACGGCTGCATTCCTAGGAGGGCATGCCGCGCCGTCCAGACTGTCAGATCGGGCATTCGTCAGATGGTTGTCCGCTAACTTAACTGGCAGAGTCTACAGGACGTGTCCAGCATTGCGAACTCACCGATCGCTTGGCGGCCAAAGCTGCCGGCAAGCGATCGCCTCATCCAGCCGTCTGCACTATCTCATCACAGACATCATCGGCGATGCTACCTGCCCAGCATATGTCCAGCATTTCGCAGGGCGGCCAGAAGGAGCCTCGCATAGCCTGTGACATCGATCTGGGCCTGCATGGACAGGGGCATGCTGGTCCAGTTCTCCAACGGTGCAATGAAAGGTGAGAAGGTGCCATTGACAAGGCAACAGCAGCTAACAAGGCCCTCTCGGTCCAATGCCACCACACCGATGTTGTCGCCTGGATATCCAATGGCTGCGACTCGCTGGACCTCCAGGTCACCGTCAACCCGCACGTTGAAAAGAAGGCTACCACGGCTCCTCGTGGCTATCTCAGCCGCCTTCTCATCAAAGCTTGAAGAGAGCAAGCGGACGCTTTCCACCGCCATCTGGAAAATCACCAAATCCAGTTCATTCACGGCCATATGGGCAATTGCGCGCAATGGGTGGTGATTGCAATGACACACACTGCTTGTTCACAGATGTCGGTCACGAACGATCATTCGTCGGGTTCCGGTTCCGACCAACGGTGTGGCCACCTGATCGTGCTGCGGTTCGAACATTCCTAACGCGAGCCGAGCGCGCTGTTGATGAGGATGGAGTCTAGGTCTCGGGCCCTGCCTCGCGGCTTGCTCATCCTTGGCAGACCCCTTGCAACGCCGCCGCGATGGCGCAAACGCCAGATTACGCTGATCCATCGCTTGATCGTGAACTGAGCTTCTGAACACCCTTGGTGGGACAGCAGGGTGGAAGGGCTTGACCAACGCTGCCCCCGTTTTGGAAGAGGCCCGTCCTCGATTGATTCTTTGGAGCCCCGTGCGGCGCGCAGGCAAATGTTGACGATCTGGACGCAGGTCCCAGACCCCAAGGCAAACAGGGAACCTTCCAGCCAGCCAAGCTGCGCCGAAGCAAAGAGCGACCTTTGGAATTCCCAAGAACTGACCCTTCCATAGTTGACTGGCAACCGCAGCGCGAGTGCGGGAGAGCGAACAAGCACTGCGTGAGAGGTCCTGCGCGTTTTCCCCTCTTTGCTATTTGGCACATCGCTTGCGCCGAAGTGGGCGCAGCGTTCGACCGGAGCACTGCATGGAGAAGGAGGAGCCCCACCCCGATCCGGTCAAGGAGAGAAACGGTGTTGGTTCCACAAGTCCCCATAGCGAACGCAGCGGCCCGCAAGCGCCATTTTGCCCGGGCCTGCGTGCAGGTGCTTGCCGGCATCGCCCTGGGGGCTGCAATTGGCTATTTCTATCCGGAGACCGGCGAGAGCCTGAAGCCGCTCGGCGATGCTTTCATCAAGGTCGTGAAGATGATCATCGCACCTGTCGTCT
>NZ_RZSW01000595.1:0-3603 GCF_003997375.1 Mesorhizobium sp. M5C.F.Ca.IN.020.29.1.1
GGCCAATGTCGTCGGCATCGTCGGGCTGGTGGAAAATGCCGTCGACGGCCATGCGCAGCGCCCCGGCGATATCGTCACCTCGATGTCGGGCCAGACCATCGAGGTGCTCAATACCGACGCCGAAGGCCGCCTCGTTCTGGCCGATGCGCTGTGGTACTGCAACGATCGCTTCCAGCCGAAATTCATGGTCAATCTGGCGACGCTGACCGGCGCCATCATGGTCGCGCTGGGCCAGCACTATGCCGGCCTGTTCTCCAACAATGATGAACTGGCGAACAGGCTGACGAGCGCCGGGCAGGCGACGCAGGAACGAGTGTGGCGGATGCCGCTCGGCACCGAATATGACAAGCTGATCGACTCGAAAAATGCGGACATGAAGAATATCGGCGGCCGCTATGGCGGCGCCATCATCGCGGCGCAGTTCCTGCAGCGCTTCGTCAAGGATACGCCCTGGGCGCATCTCGACATCGCCGGCACCGCAATCGGCGCGCCGTCCAGCGAGATCAACCAGTCATGGGCCTCCGGCTTCGGCGTTAGGCTGCTCGACCGGCTGGTGCGCGACAACTATGAGGGGTGAGGCCTTTCAAGGCGCGATCATGGCCGACGTCCTGTTCTATCACCTGACCGAATCGACGCTGGAGGATGCGCTGCCCGGCCTGCTCGAGCGCAGCGTCGATCGCGGTTGGCGCGCCGTGGTGCAGACCGGCACCGAGGAGCGGCGCGACGCGCTCGACCAGCATCTTTGGATTTTCAGGGACGATTCGTTCCTGGCGCATGCGACCGACCGCGAATCCCATCTGGCCGAGCAGCCGATCCTTTTGACAACCGGCCAGGACAATCCGAACGAAGCGCAGATCCGCTTCCTGGTCGACGGCGCCGTGCCGCCGGAGCTTACCGGTTATGAGCGCGCCGTGTTCCTGTTCGACGGCCACGATGCGGCCCAGGTCGAGGCGGCGCGCACGCACTGGAAGACGATGAAGGAAGCCGGCCACGTGGTCACCTATTGGCAGCAGACTTCAGATCGGCGCTGGGAACGCAAGGCGTAAAGCTGCCGTCTTGGCTATCCTCGACCTGGGGATCAGATCGCTGCGCAATTGGGTCATGACTCCGAGAGAGCATCGGACCGAAATGTGGAGGAACCCTGAAGGGGGTGGTTTGCTGATCGTTGAGAGGCGCTACAACTGAAGCCGTTCAGCCAAGTCAATGAAGTCGCTGGCCACCAGGTCCCAGGCCTGGTCTGGGTGCAAGTCCGTGGTCTGCGCTAACCCGTGCTCGGTCGGACGCGGGACAAAGGCTGTTCGTAGTCCGCATGCCCGAGCCGCTGCAAGGTCGCCATTGTGGGCGGCCACAAGACAGATCTCATCCGGCTTCATTGCCAGCACGTCAGCGGTGCGAAGATAAGCTTCCGGCATCGGCTTGTACGCTTGCACGAGTTCGGCGCCGAGGATCGCATCCCAGGGGATACGACTACGCTTCGCCATGTTGAGCATAAGGACGATGTTACCGTTCGAGAGCGGCGCGATGATATAGCGGGCCTTCAGCCGCGTGAGGCCGGCCACCGCGTCCGGCCATGGCTCCAATCGGTGCCATGCCAGGTTCAGTTCGTCCAGTTCGGAGGCTGGCACCGAAGCCGGGTCGATCCCGAATTCCGGCAAAACAGCTTTCAGATTCTCCCGATGCAGCACGTCGAGACGTGTAAAGGGCCGCCGGCCGCTGCGCACCTCCTCCATCGCTGGCGAGTAACGGCGACGCCACGCATCCGCGAAAGCGGTAGGAACGGCCGTTCCGGCTCCATACCGCTTCAGGAACGGTTCAGCTTCGCGCGCCACGCCGCTGCGCCAATCGACAACAGTGCCGAATACGTCGAACACCAAGGCACGTACAGCATCCAAGACCATCACATTCGGCTCCTCGATCCGCACAACTGCATGACCGTCGCATTCGGGTGGCGAGCACCCCTTGCGGCTGTCGCCAAAATCGGTCGCGAAACACCACTTTTGCGAGGACATTTGCGACAGGCAAACCATTGACTGGATGGACAGGGTGAAACTATCGCGAAGCTTAGGATATTTGCGAAAGGAGATCTAACCACTACTCCAGAATGACGATGGCTTCCACCTCGAAGAGCATGGGGTCAATTGCAAGCTTGGGCACGGGAATCAGGGTCTGCGCCGGCAGCGCCTCGCCGAACATTTTCTTGATGTTCTTGGTCAACACCTCAAGCTTGGACATATCGTGATCGACCACGAAGACCGTGAGCTTTGCAACCTGATCCGGCCTGGCACCGAGCGCATCGAGGGCGGTACGCAAATTTGTGTAGGCCTGCTCGACCTGGACAGCGAAGTCGGGCGACAAGGCTCCCGTACTGTCTTGGCCGCCCTGTCCGGAGATGTAGGCCACCCGGGCTTCGCGGGGCGTGATCACCGCCGTGCTGTAGCCGTTCGGCGACGGGTCGTAGAGGTTTTGTGGATTGACGATGGTCAGCTTGAGATCGTTCTCATTCGCTGTCGTCGCAGTGGGAACTCCCATGGTCATGATGATTAGCCCTCCGGTAAGCAGATGCTTGATTTCGTGTGACATGATTTTCTTTGGCTTTGCGGACTGCGACCAACGTACCCTCGCGGCCGGTATGATTGAACTTTAACCGTATCGCTCATATGATGACTCGTGCGACGTACGAGTCATCGTATGGTACACCGTACTAGTCAATCGTCCAAGATCGACATTCCTTGCGTTGCCGGTCAAAATCGACGTTCTCAACAGCGAGGAAGAGCGGATGGCAGCCAAACGTACCGGCGCCCGGAGCAAACGGTCTCAACCGACAAGTGAGTGGCTCCAGCCAATGCAGGCGCGCAGTGAACCGCCGCTCTCTCGGGAACGCATCGTGGCGACCGCGGTAGAACTGCTGGACGCCCAGGGAGTCGACGGATTGACCATGCGTCGGCTGGCCGATCGCCTTAGCTCGGGCGTGATGAGCCTATATTGGCACGTCGACAACAAAGAGGATGTCTTTGATCTGGCGCTCGACTCGGTGCTCGAATATCGCGGACCGCCACAAATGGGTGAGTCTCAAGACTGGCGCGGAGAAGTCGTTCATATGCTTGAAGACTGGCGCGCCAGCATGCTGCGCCATCCTTGGTCGGCGTCGCTGTTGCCGCGCCGGGCGCTCGGGCCGAACATGCTCAGCCGCCTAGAACTGCTAAGCAAGACCTTGTCCGGAGCCGGTGTAGCGGACGCAGATCTGAACGTCGCGATATGGTCACTCTGGAACTATGTGATGGGCGCCACCATCACCCGGGCGAGCTTCGACCTCTCGGACGACGACAGGGTCGCCGCGCAGCAGCGCCTTACACGTCTCAGCGAACGCTACCCGACAATCGAACGCTCTCGTCTGCTGTTGGACAACGATTGGGACGGCGCTTTCCGGAAAGGCCTCGGCTTTCTGCTCGATGGCCTCTCTCCAGGATGAGGCTGAACGGTAGCTTTGGACTCAAAGCGACTGTCGCAAAATCCCGATTAGAGCGACAGTTTTGCACCTGATTCTTTTGCGACGTCGCAGAAGAAGCCTTTGCGTCAAGGTTTATGGTTCCACGGTGGGTCGTG
>NZ_RZSW01000596.1:0-3586 GCF_003997375.1 Mesorhizobium sp. M5C.F.Ca.IN.020.29.1.1
CTTGCGAAGCCATCGGCTCCAGCGGCGGACGGACCGCCAGCCAGCGCTCGTCGCCGGTTTTGCGCGCCACCATGACCTTCACCGCCGGGATGACCGGATATTTGAGCAGTTCGAGCACGAACCTCTCGACACGAGCATCGTCGCGCCCGTCCTCTGCCATGGCGCGGATTTCGCCGGTGACGAAATTGGCCATGCCGGAGATGGCGCCATGCCCGCCCTGGCGCACGCTTCTGGCCAGGTGCCGCTCGTCGCCGATCAGGATCACCAGGTCGCCATGGGCTCTTAGCAGCGCCTCGCTGTAGCTCCAGTCGCCACCCGAATCTTTGACACCGGCGACCACGCCGGGAAAGGCGGCACGCAGCCGACCGATCAGGCTGAGCGGGAGCGGCACCATGGTGACAGAGGGGATGTTGTAAAGCAGGACCCCGCGAGCCAGCGGGCCGAGCGCGGCGAAGACGGCGGAAAACCATCCGAACAACCCGTCCTCGCCGACATTCTTGAAGTAGCTCGGCGGAGCCAGCAGGATGTGGCGGACTCCGCACTGCAAGGCATGTCGCGCCTGTTCGGCGGCGTCTTCGGCCGCATCGACCAGCACGCCGGCGACCAGTTGATGCGCCGGAATGCCGGCGGCCAGCATGGCCTCGGTGACAGTCCGCCGCTCCCCCGTGCCCACCGAGGGGCCTTCCCCGGTGGTGCCGAAGAGCGTTGCGCTGCTGCAGCCGGCCCCAAGGCAAGCCCGGGCCTGCGCGACCATCGGAGCGATGGCGATTTGCCCGGATGCCTCGAAAGGCGTGGTGAGGGCAACCGAAAGACCAAAGCGCGAAGCCACTGCAATTCTCTCCAGATGTCGATGTGCAGGCAGTACTAGCACGCTAACATGTTAGCTGTAAATTGCAGCGGCGCCCTTTTCGAAACGACATCGAATATCGGCGTGAAGGAAGCGGATTTGGGCGGAGGCCGACTTTCCGTCAGCGCGATCCTACGGTCCGGTCGCGTCCGCGTAGATATCGAGGACTCGGGTGATGCTGCCGATCAGAAGCTCGTGCGCCAAGGGTTGGACCCGGCCCTCTGCAACCTCAGCGTCGAGCTGCCCCAGATATTGGCTGATCAGAGGCCGGGGAATATCCGTCTCGCTCAGCACGTCCAGCAGCGTCTGTGTCGCGCGCTGCGCTTCCGGCGTCGGCCAGTAATAGCGGATGCGGTCACTGAACGAGAAATGCCGCTGCACGCGCTGCTCTTCCGGCGTGCCCGGATAGTATTTCTGCCAATTTCCCGGCGACGCCAGCATGAAGCGTTCCATCGCGGCAGGCAGGCTTTCGCGCGAAGGGTCCGGCGCGAGCACATCGGCGATATGGCTGAGCCCATACAGCGCTTCGCGAAGCGCGAAGGTCAGCCAGGGGCCGACCTTGAGGATGGCAAATCCGTCGCGCACGAGAGCGTTGAGCGCTTCGGCCGGCTGGTAGTCGGTCGAATGCGCCTCAAAAATAAATTGCGGCATGCGGTCGAGCACGGCCACGAGTTCGGTCGCCTTGGCCGGCGCATAAGGCACGATTTCGGTGTTGCCGAACTCGACTCCCGGCTGGACGACGACGCCTATCGCTCGGCCAAAAGCGGCCTCGAGCCCGGCGCGGGAAAACGCTCGGACGTGTACCTCCACCGTTCGCAGGGCATCGTCGGGCGCCGTCACATGCAGACGGTCGAGCGCCTCCAATGCACCGCCCGGCACCGGCACTTCGGTGCCGATGACGTAGACCGGTTTTTCGCCGCCTGCCCGCTCGACCGCCGCCTCGGCGATTTCAGCAAGTTCGGCCGCGCGCGCGGCGATCGTTTCGTCGGCAAGCACGGCTGGATCGTCGGCGCAGGCCATGCTCGTATCCAGATGCATCTTGGTGAAGCCGGCGCTCGCATAGGCGTCGATCATCGCCCCCGCCTTCTTCATCGCGGCGGCCGCAGCCATGTGCTTCCACGGATTGGGTCCGAGATGATCGCCGCCAAGGATCAGGCGATCGACTGGGAAACCCGCTTTCAGCGCATGCGCCTCGACGAAGCTGCGGAAGCCGGCGGGCGTCATCCCGGTGTAGCCGCCCTCGTGGTTGACCTGGTTGCAGGTGGCCTCGATCAGCACATCGGCGTGCCGCGCCGCGCCGTGGCGCAGGGCAGCCACGATGACCAGCGGGTGCGCCGAGCAGACCGAGGCGATGCCGCTTCTCTCGCCTGCAGCGCGCCTGGCCGCAATGTTCGCAAACCTTCGCGTCGCGGCACTCACTGCGCGCTTTTCCCTGTGGCGATGAAGGCCTCGACCGCTTCAAGCGGGAAAATGCCCTCCATCGGCCCCTTGCGGGTAACGGCGAGCGCACCGCAGGCATTGGCGATTCGCAGAGCCTCTGCGGGAGCCGCCCCGCGCAGCCAGAACGAGACGAAAGCGGCACCGAAACAATCGCCCGCGCCGGTCGGATCGACCTCGTCGACGGCAAAGCCGGACGAGGCGATCACACCATGGCGATCATGATAGGCGGCGCCTGCGGCGCCGTTCTTCAGGACGATGCAGGACAGGCCACGGGCCAGCAATTCCTCGACCGCGCCCCTTTCGTCCTTCGCGGATGAAAACAGGAAGAGCTCCTCACCGCTCGGCAAGAAGATGTCGGCTCGCGCCAGCACATGGTCGAGCGCCGCGCGCATGCCGGACGCCTGCATGATCTCCCGGCGAACGTTCGGATCGAAGGACACGGTTCCACCCCCGGCCTTGACGGTCTCGATCGCCGACAGCGCGACCTCGATGGCGCGGTCGGAAAACAGCGATGAGCCCATGACATGGACGTGATCGGCACTGGCGAGCAGCTTTGTTGCCGCTCTATCGGTCTCGATCAGGCCGGAGGCGCTGTTGCGGATGTTGAAGACAAAATGCCGGCTGGCATCGGCCCGGTAGGCGACGAAGGCCGTGCCCGTCGCATGGCCCTTGTGAACCGCGATCGCCGACACGTCGGCGCCCAGCGCCCGCAGCCGGCCTATGTTCAGCCTGCCGAAATCATCATCGCCGACGGCGCCTATGAGACCGGCCGGCTGGCCGAGCGCCGCCGCCTGGCCGATGAAGATGGCGGGCGCTCCGGACGGGTAGGGTCCAAGCAGCGGACCAGGCTCGAGAAAGCTCTGGTCGATCCGCTCGGCCATGATCTCGACCAGAATCTCGCCGGCACTGACCAGCTTCTTCATCTCGCGGAATCCCTCCCGGCGTTTCGCCCCGGCCTCGCTTCGGATGAACCGCGCGAGCAGTTTCCGGGTGATACGAATTTCGAATTCGCCCACTGGAAGTGAATACGGCTTGTGCTTTTTCGCGTCAATTAATAAATTTACGCATGGAAACTGATGGAATTATCTGTAAAGTTTCGACTCGCGGTTGCATGCTGGCGCACAGTAAGTAGGGAACCGGGCAGCGCTGAGGAACGGCGCGAGGGATCAATGTCGATGACGCACAAGACGATGGAGGATTTTGCTCGCTCTTGCGGCGTCTCCAGGCCGACATTGTCGAAATATTTCGACGATCCGACCAGCGTCAAGCCGGCGACACGTCAGCGGATCGAGGTGGCGC
>NZ_RZSW01000597.1:0-3547 GCF_003997375.1 Mesorhizobium sp. M5C.F.Ca.IN.020.29.1.1
GCGCGAAGCCGCCCGCCGATATCAAACGCTTACTTCAGTTCGACCTTGGCGCCGGCTGCTTCCAGCTGGGCCTTGAACTTGTCCGCGTCGGCCTTGGAAACGGCTTCCTTGACCGGCTTCGGGGCCGCCTCGACCAGGTCCTTGGCTTCCTTGAGACCAAGACCCGTGATGGCGCGAACTTCCTTGATGACGTTGATCTTCTGAGCGCCCGCCTCGGTGAGGACGACGTCGAATTCCGTCTTTTCCTCGACCGGAGCAGCAGCAGCCGCGGCACCGCCAGCGGCGGCAACCGCCACCGGAGCAGCAGCGGAAACGCCCCACTTTTCTTCCAGAAGCTTCGACAGCTCGGCCGCCTCGAGGACGGTCAGCTTCGAAAGGTCGTCTACGATCTTTGCCAGATCAGCCATTGCAATATTCCTTCATAAGGTTCGAACGTGTGTTTGTGATAGCGAGGAACGGCCTCATGCCGCCTCGTCCTTCCGGGCGTAAGCGCCGATGACACGCGCGACCGAAGCCGCAGGCGCATTGACGATCTGGGCGATCCGGGTTGCCGGCGTGGCGATCATGCCAACCAGCCTGCCGCGCAGCTCATCGAGCGACGGAAGTGTGGCGAGTGCCTTCACACCGTCGGCGTTGAGCGAGGTGATGCCCATTGCGCCGCCGAGAATGACGAGCTTGTCATTTCCCTTGGCGAAATCGGACGCGACCTTCGGCGCCGCAATCGGATCCTCCGAATAGGCGATCAGCGTCTGTCCCTTGAACAGGTCGATGATCGATGCGGAGTCCGTGCCCTGAAGAGCGATTTTGGCGAGACGGTTCTTCGCGACTTTGACGGTGCCACCGGCGACACGCATTTTCGACCGAAGGTCGTTCATTTGCGCGACGGTGATACCGGCGTAGTGGGCCACGACGACTGAACCAGCGCCCGAAAACGCTTCATTCAGGCCCGTGACGAGTTCGCGTTTTTCCGCTCTGTCCACTGCCTATCTCCAGTTGACCCCTGCCTCATTACGAGGACAGGCGTCGGGTTGCCTTTTGCCGGCCGGGCCATCCAGTAACGGATCTCCCGAACGACGCTCGAGGATCCTGCCCCCTTTCGCCACACCAGCCGGCAAGCCGAATGGTGCGCAGACAAAAGGCAAACACGGTTCGAACCTTTCATTGGAGCAGTCGCTCCGTTGTCCGGTCTTCACCCGTCTCATGCAGGCCCACATGAATTAAGGCCCCCCTTGAACTAAGGCTTGGGGCCGCCCGCAATCTCGGACAGGATGTCCGGAAGCCTTCCGACTTCCGGTACCGGGCCGCCAAGATAAGTCGGAGGCCCGGAATTCTGTTTGCGGATCAACTCTTTAGCGGCCGATCCGAATGGTTCGTATCAGGACGCCGCCAGCGTCGAGACGTCGAGCTTGAGGCCAGGGCCCATCGTCGAGGTGACCGACACCTTCTTGACGTAGTTGCCCTTGGCGCCAGCCGGCTTCGCCTTGTTCACCGCGTCGGCGAAGGCGCGGACATTCTCTTCCAGCGCCTTGACGTCGAACGAGACCTTGCCGACGCCGCCATGCACGATGCCGGCCTTCTCGACGCGGAACTCGACCGCGCCGCCCTTCGACGCCTTGACGGCGGCGGTAACGTCGGTGGTGACAGTGCCGACCTTCGGGTTCGGCATCATGCCGCGCGGGCCGAGCACCTTGCCCAGACGGCCGACCAGCGGCATCATGTCCGGCGTGGCGATGCAGCGATCGAAGTCGATCGTGCCCTTCTGGACGATGTCGACCAGATCCTCGGCGCCAACGATATCGGCGCCGGCCGCCTTGGCTTCCTCGGCCTTGTCGCCACGCGCGAAAACGGCGACGCGGACGGTACGGCCGGTGCCGTTCGGCAGATTGACCACGCCACGGACCATCTGGTCGGCATGGCGCGGGTCGACACCCAGGTTCATCGCGATTTCAACGGTCTCGTCGAACTTCACCGAGGACCGGTCCTTGAGCAGCTTCAGCGCATCACCCAAGGCATAAGCCTTGTTGGGATCGATGCCTTCGCGGGTCTTCGATACACGCTTTGCAATCTTTGCCATGATCTCAGCCCACCACTTCCAGACCCATCGAGCGGGCGGAGCCCTCGACCATGCGCATGGCCCCCTCGATATCGGTTGCGTTCAGATCCTTCATCTTCTGCTCGGCGATGGCGCGCAACTTGTCGCGGCCAATCGTGCCGGCCTTGACCTTGCCCGGCTCCTTCGAGCCCGACTTCAGGTTCGCGGCCTTCTTCAGGAAATAGCTCACCGGCGGCGTCTTCATGACGAAGGTGAACGACTTGTCCTGGTAGTAGGTGATCACGACCGGAATCGGCGATCCCTTTTCCATTTCCTGGGTCTGCGCGTTGAACGCCTTGCAGAACTCCATGATGTTGATGCCGCGCTGACCAAGCGCCGGTCCGATCGGGGGCGACGGCGTAGCCGAACCCGCGGAAACCTGGAGCTTGAGCTGGCCTGCAATTTTCTTAGCCATCTCTTTCCTGCCTTTGTCTCATGCCGGCCCCACTATCGGGCAACACCGGCGGTTGCAGTCTGGTGGTGCGGTTCTTGTGGCCGGCTAAAGCCGCATTCGCCTCCCACCCGTGTTGGCCGCGCGATTTCCTCGCCGCCTCCCCTCACCGCCGAACGGCGACAGGGATTTCGGATCAGCCCTTTTCGACCTGCCCGAATTCGAGATCGACCGGCACGGCGCGCCCGAAGATCGAAACTTCCACCTTGAGCCGCGCCCGCTCCTCGTCCACTTCCTGGACGAAACCGTTGAACGACGCGAACGGACCGTCCGAGACGCGGATCGCCTCGCCGATCTCGAAAGTGACCGAGGGCTTCGGCCGCTCGACGCCCTCCTGAACCTGGTTCAGGATGCGCTGGGCCTCGGTCTCGGTGATCGGCACCGGCTTCGAGTCACCCAGGAAGCCGGTGACCTTCGGCGTGTTCTTGACGAGCGAGAACACCGCGTCGGTCAGGTTGGCCTTCAGGAGCACGTAGCCCGGGAAGAACTTGCGCTCGGCATCGACCTTGCGGCCGCGGCGTATCTCGACGACCTTCTCGGTCGGCACGACGATCTGCTCGATGTCAGCGGACAGGCCTTTCTGTTTGGCCTTGTTCTCGATGTCCTCGGCGACCTTTTTTTCAAAGTTCGAATAGGCGTGGACGATGTACCACCGCGCAGTCATTTCAAGACTTCTCCGTAATCGCCGGACTTAGCGTCCGATGCCCAGAATCTGCTCGACCGCGAGGCCCATGAGCTGATCGGCGGTAAAGAAAAAGATCATCGCGATCACAGCGAACGCCAGGACCATCACCGTCGAGATCATCGTTTCGCGCCGCGACGGCCAAGTCACCTTGGCGGTCTCCGAGCGAACTTGCTGGAGAAAGACGAATGGATTTGTGGTTTTCGAAGCCATGTGCCGCTCTGTCTGCAAGACCCGTTGACCGGATCTCCTGGATGATCCCGCTGGCCGGGATGTGCCGCCTGAGCCTGTGTTCGCGCCGAATCAGCGCAATCATTTCGCC
>NZ_RZSW01000598.1:0-3502 GCF_003997375.1 Mesorhizobium sp. M5C.F.Ca.IN.020.29.1.1
GGGTTGGATTCCCTTTGATTGTTAGCCGTTGTCATTGCCGGCCGCGCGGTCGAGTGCTGCGGCTTTCATGAGACTCGCCCTAACGGCGCCCGGTGGCGACGACGTTGTAGATCGAGGCGTAGATTACGCCCCGCCACGAGGCCGACGACGCCAAGGCCAACGACGCCGTAGAGAACGCGGCCAGGGCTCATCTGCGCCGCTAATCTGACTGCGCTGAAGTCGAGCCCGTGCATGAAGGCGCCGAAGAAATAGACCGTCGCGTCCGGCCAGATGGCGAAGGCCAAAGCACAGAGCATGCTCATCAGGGCCAACGTCACGCCCAGCGCAATGCCGACAGACAAAATGCTAAGCTTGTTCATGGATTCCTTCCGTCACTTCGCGTGTTGCTTGAGCCATTCCTGCATTGAAGCGATCTCGGCCTGCTGAGCCGTGATGATCTGATTGGCCCAGTCCCTGACCTGATCATCCTTGCCGAATTGCAGGACCGCACGGGCCATGTCGATCGCCCCTTGATGGTGCGGAATCATCGACTGGACGAAGGCGATATCGGGATCTTCGGCCTGGATGGCCTGCATCATCGGCCCGTCCATTCGCTTCATGGCATCCATGTAAGCCCTGGAGGCCGCCGGCATGCTGGCAGTGTCCTTCGGCATGTTGTTCATCATGCCGCCTTGCATCATGGCGCCGCCCTGCATCATGCCGCCCTGGCCGCCTTGCATCATCTGCTGCATCATCGGCATCATCTGCTGCATCATGGGCATCATCTTCTGCATCGTTGACATCATCGTCGTGCACTGCTCGGGCAGCTTGCCCGGCACCGCCTCAGCTGCCGGAGCCGCTGTCGTGGCTTGCGGTAAGTCGGCCTCGGGATGGTGCGGATCCGTCTGGGCAAAAACCGTGCCTGAAAGAGTTGTGAATGCGGCAAGCGTGATCATTCGAAGGTGGGTTTTCATGACTGTTTCCTTGTCGTTAGTGTGAAACTGAGGCGAGCTCTGAGTATGGATGCCCAAGGCAGCCGGATCGCCGATACCGGTTTGGTTTCGCGGATCGCTGGCGCGTTATCGGGCCTTGTCGGGCGCTGCTGGGTTCAACAGTCGCAAGGGCCGCGACGGCGCGATTTCAGGCGAAGGTCCGGGGAGGTTGCAGGAGGGCCTCAGGGTCGATGCCCGTTGCCAGGAACGCCTTGCCCGCCACGAAGCGGACTGCAACCGGCACGTCATCAAGAACGGCGCATTCGACGGCGGAAATGCAAGCAGCACAACAGCTGGGGCCGGTCGAGTGCAGGCAATCCAGGCAATCATCACAAGCAGCGCCATGGTCGTCCTGGTCAGTGGACGCGATGTGACCTATCACCTGGTGCGTGGCGCTCGTCGAGAGCGTCGCAACGCCGGAATTGGCGCCTATTGCAGAAGCCTGCCCGGCAAAACCAGCAACCGCACCGCCCGCGATCAGGAGGATCACGGCCAGCAGTAACCGGAGCTGAGCCAAGGCGATTTTCATGATATCAGCGTAGCTTAACCACGCGTCGGCACTTTGATACAAATCAAAGCTCGCCAGCGTGGCGAATGCGAAATTTGCATGACTCTGGCGGCCGGCAATGAGGAGATAACGACGTGCTTACAGTGCCTGCGGTCGCGAAGGCCAGCACATCCCTATCAGAGCGGCTTAACCGCAAATGCTTCTGCATCACGCTCGACCGGGCGGAACTTTGGGCGGCGCTGGATCGCGAAGCCGGTGAGCCTGGCTTCTGCGAAACCTTCATGGCGACACGGCCGCATCTATTTTCCAACGTCCCGGTCTTTCTTGCCGCGTCCGCCCTCGACGAGATGCAAAGAATCGTCGTCGCCATTGAGGCGGCAGCACATTTGCCATCGTACCGCGAAGCGGTCCTCTCCTGGGCTCCCGAAATCGCGCAACGCGATTTTGGGCCAATTGGCGCTCTTATGGGCTACGATTTCCATCTCGACGATGATGGCCCCAAGCTGATCGAGGTGAACACCAACGCCGGCGGCGTTTTCCTCAATGCAGTGCTGGCGAAGGCCCAGAAGGCTTGCTGCTCTGAAGCTGACCGGGCGCTAATCGGCGCCAGGGACAACCACTTCGAAGCCAGCGTCATTGCGATGTTCACGCACGAATGGCGGCGCCAGCGGGGTGCCGGTTCGCCGCGAAGGATCGCGATCGTCGATGATCGGCCTGAGGAGCAGTATCTCTATGCCGAATTTGTACTTGCCAGGCAGTTGTTGCTGAAGCATGGCGTCGAAGCGGTCATTGGGGACGCGAGCAAGCTTAAATATGAAGGCGGCAGGCTTCGGCTGGACGGCAACGAGATAGAGCTGGTTTACAATCGCCTGGTCGATTTTGCGCTTGATGGGCCCGAGCATACGGCACTCAGGGCGGCTTATCAGGACGGCGCGGTAGTGGTCACACCCAATCCACACAATCATGCGCTCTTTGCAAGCAAGCGAAATCTGACATTGCTATCCGATCCGGCGGCGCTCGAAGCATTCGGCCTTTCCCCGGAGCTGCGCTCGCGGCTCACAGGCATCCCGCGAACCACGCTGATTACCCCCGACAATTTGGATGCCGCCTGGCAATCCCGCAAGGACATGTTCTTCAAGCCGCTCTCCGGCCATGGCAGCAAGGCGGTCTACCGCGGCGACAAGGTGACCAAAGGCGTGTGGGCAGAGATCGCTCGCGGCGGCTATGTGGCCCAGTCATTTGCCGCGCCCGGGCAGCGTATGATCGAAATCGATGGTGCACCCGCACCGCGCAAAATGGACGTGCGGCTCTACACTTACGACGGCCAGATGTTGCTCGCCGCCGCGCGCCTCTACCAGGGCCAAACCACGAACTTCCGCACGCCCGGCGGCGGTTTTGCCCCTGTACTGGCCGTGTGACCATGCGATGCCATCTAGATCAGCTTATAAGGGCGATGCCTGCTAGCCGGCAGACGCTCGACCGTTGGAACCGAAGCGCCGCCTTCGAACCATGTGCCGCGCTCGCCTCTGACAATTTCGACAGCGTCATCAAGCTTGCCGATCGCGGCGGGCTTGCCAGTTGCCTCAGTGAATTCGATCGCGGCGCTGACCTTTGGCCCCATGGAGCCAGCGGGAAAATCCCGGCCTGATATCTCTGTCGGGCTAACCCTCCGGAGCGCACGGGCGGTAGCGGTGCCATAGTTGACATAGACTGCGTCGACGTCGGTCAGCATGAGCAGCATGTCGGCCTTCAATTGGCGCGCCAGAAGCGAACTTGCCAGGTCCTTGTCGATGACGGCCTCCACTCCGCAAAGACTGCCGTCATCTCGCGCTATCACCGGAACCCCGCCGCCGCCCGTGCAAATGACGATAACGCCGCGCTCGACCAAGAACGAAATCACTGATGCTTCCAGTATCTCCAGCGGCTTGGGCGAAGGCACGACGCGGCGCCATTTGTCACCGTCGGGCGCGATCTGCCAGCCGCGTTGCGCGGCAAGTCTGGTCGCAGTTGCCTTATCGTAGAC
>NZ_RZSW01000599.1:0-3501 GCF_003997375.1 Mesorhizobium sp. M5C.F.Ca.IN.020.29.1.1
ATCAAGATGCCCATGTTGCTTTTCATGAACATCTCGGCAAGCCCCCCTGCCAAACCGCCGATGATGATGGCTGCGATCCAGCCCACGCCATTCACGTCCATATGCCCTCTCCTTGTGTGATGAATGCATCCGGAAACGAATTACCTTACCGTTGAGTTCCTTGGCTTTCACGTGTCGAGTCTCACGCGGTCAATTTATCACGCGTTCAGCGCGCGGCCATAGGCGTCGAGGACGCTTTCCTTCATCATCTCCGATAGCGTCGGATGCGGGAAGATGGTGTGCATAAGTTCTTCCTCGGTGGTCTCCAGGTTCATCGCCACAACAAAGCCCTGGATCAGCTCGGTCACTTCGGCGCCGACCATATGCGCGCCGAGCAACTGGCCGGTCTTCTTGTCGAAGATGGTCTTGACGAAACCCTGGTCTTCGCCGAGCGCAATGGCTTTGCCGTTGGCGGCGAACTGAAAGCGGCCGACGCGGATGTCCTTGCCCTCGGCCTTCGCTTTCGCTTCGGTCAAGCCGACGGAGGCAACCTGCGGGTTGCAATAGGTGCAGCCCGGAATCTTCAGCTTGTCAGTGGCATGCACGCCGGGGAAATTGGCGATCTTCTCCACGCACACCACGCCTTCATGTTCGGCCTTGTGGGCGAGCATAGGCGGGCCGGCAACGTCGCCGATGGCATAGATTCCGGGCACATTGGTGTTGCCGTAGCCGTCAACGACGACGCAGCCGCGTTCGGTCTTCACGCCGAGCGCTTCGAGGCCGAGATTCTCGATATTGCCCTGCACACCGACGGCCGAGATCATCCGGTCGGCGGTGATCTTCTCAACCTTGCCGTCCTTCATCTCGACATGCGCGGTGACCGAGTTCGCACCCTTCTCGACCTTGGTCACCTTGGCCTCGAGGATGATCTTCATGCCTTGCTTCTCGAACTGCTTTTGCGCGAATCTCGAGACCTCGGCGTCCTCGACCGGCATTACCGCCGGCAACAACTCGACCACAGTCACCTCCGCGCCCATGGTGCGGTAGAATGAGGCGAACTCGATGCCGATTGCGCCCGAACCCATCACCAGCAGCGATTTAGGCATCTCCTTCGGGACCATCGCTTCGAAATAGGTCCAGATCAGCTTGCCGTCGGGCTCGATGCCGGGCAGCGCCCGCGGCCTGGCGCCGGTCGCCAGGATTATGTGCTTGGCGGTATAAGTGCCCTCACCCTTGACGCCCTTGGGCGCCGGCGGCTGCGGCTCCATCGGCTTCTTCGACGAGTTCGACACGACGATCTCGCCCGGTTTATCGCCGGAAGCCGCCTTGGAGAGCTTGGCTTCGCCCCAGATGACGTCGACCTTATTCTTCTTCATCAGGAAGGCGACGCCGCCGTTGAGCCGCAGCGAGACCTTTCGCGAGCGGTCGACCACGGCAGCGGTATCGACGCTGACCTTGCCGTCGATCTTCAAGCCGTAGTCCTTCAGATGATCGGAATAGTGCATGATCTCGGCCGAACGCAGCAGCGCCTTGGTCGGGATGCAGCCCCAGTTGAGGCAGATGCCGCCGAGATGCTCACGCTCGACGATCGCCGTCTTGAAGCCGAGTTGGGCGGAACGCACCGCCGTGACGTAGCCGCCGGGGCCAGAGCCGATGATGATGACGTCGTAGTTCTCAGCCATTTTGTGGTCCTTATTGAAGCGAGGCTTCCCCGAAAGAAGGCTTCGGGATCGAAATTGGCTCGTACCTCAGTATTGGAGGCGCGAAAGCTGGCTCGTGCATCAGTATCGAAAGAGAGTCGGATACCCAGAGCCCCAGAAATGCGTAACCTGCAAGAAGCCGACTTCGACGGCCTTGCCAATGCACAGCCAACCAGAGGCCATGATCAGACTTGCATCGACTATCATGTCGCTAACATCACGCGCACCAGCGGTGCCAGCGCCTCGCCAATGTTGCGCGTGTTTTCCGCATCAAGATGGACGCCGTCGAGCGGCGTGGTCGTTGCCACCGTGCCGGCATCGAAAAAGCCGCAGCCGGCCTCGTCGGCAAGGGCGGAATATTGCGGCGCCAGCCGCTTCGAAGCTTCGTCGCCGCCGGCGAACATTTCCTTGAACTCAGCGTTGTCGGTACGGCTGACCGCGGGCGGCGCGACGAGCAGGATCTGCGGCGCCGGCCAGTCGAACGGGTAGTCGTGGCCGCGCACGATATCGATCAGGCGCTGGATGCCTTGCTTGGCCGCCACCGGATTGCCGTGGATCCACGGCTTCATGTCGTTGGAGCCGAGCATGATGACGATCAGGTCGAGCGGCGCATGTGTCATCAGCACCGTCGGCAGCACTCTAGCGCCGTTACGGTCGGCGCCGGCCAGATGGTCGTCGAAAGCCGTTGTGCGGCCGTTCAAGCCTTCGGCAATGACCTGGATATCGCCTCCCAACGTCGCCTGCAGCACACTCGGCCAGCGGTCCTTGAGCGGGTGGCGATCCAGACTTGCCGCATCATAGCCCCAGGTCAGCGAGTCGCCGTAGCAAAGGACTGTTTTCATGCGTTTGCCCCCCTCCTGCTGAAATCTGCCCGCGCGCGCCTCACCCGCCAGCGCACCAACAGCCATTGCACATGATCGTTGCGACGCCGGAAGGGCTGAAGGCAACAAGGCTGGTGAAGAATTTCCGCACCGCCTTCTTCCTTCTAGACCAGCATGCCCATCGGATTTTCGATCATGCGCTTGAAGGCGACGAGCAGTTCGGCGCCGAGCGCGCCGTCGACGGCGCGGTGATCGGTCGACAGTGTCACCGACATGATGGTCGCTATTCTGATCTCACCGTTCCTGACCACCGCGCGCTCCTCGCCGGCGCCGACCGCCAGGATCGTCGCATGCGGCGGGTTGATGACGGCGGCAAAGTCCTTGATGCCGAACATGCCGAGATTGGACACCGCCGTGGTGCCGCCCTGGTATTCCTCCGGTTTCAGCTTGCGGCTGCGGGCACGGCTGGCGAGATCCTTCATCTCGTTGGAGATGACCGACAGCGTCTTTTCATCGGCGCGCCGGATGATCGGCGTGATCAGCCCGCCAGGGATCGACACGGCGACACCGACATCGGCATGCTTGTGCTTGACCATTGCGCTCTCGGTCCATGACGCATTGGCATCCGGCACCGCCATCAGCGCCATTGCCATCGCTTTGATGACCATGTCGTTGACCGACAGCTTGTAGGCCGGCGCCTCCCCCTTGTCGGTCTTCTTCATCGGGGCGGCCGCGTTGATCTGCGTGCGCAGCGCCAGAAGCGTGTCGAGCTCGCAGTCGAGCGTCAGGTAGAAATGCGGGATGGTGGTCGTGGCCTCGACCAGCCGGCGCGCAATGGTCTTGCGCATATTGTCATGCGGGACAAGCCCGTAGGAGCCTTCGGCAAACAGTTTTAGCACCTGGTCGTCCGACATTGGCTTTAGCGCGACAGCCGGAGCCGGAGCGCCGGCAGGTGCGGCTTTCGCGGCTGGTGCCGCCTTGGCGCCGCCACCGGAAATCGC
>NZ_RZSW01000059.1:0-18315 GCF_003997375.1 Mesorhizobium sp. M5C.F.Ca.IN.020.29.1.1
AGGATCACTTGATCGCGATTGCGCTTCGCTTTCAACCAGCTGCCGATGATCTTCTCGGTCCAGCCCTGCGTCTCCGCCTTGGGCGGGATCGGGTAGAGCTCGGCGGTGTCGATGAAGTTGACGCCGCGCGAAAAGGCCAAGTCCATCTGGGCGTGGCCATCCGCTTCGGTGTTCTGCTGGCCCCAGGTCATCGAACCCAAGCAGATCTGGGAAACAAGAAGATCGGTCCGACCGAGGCGGCGCTTGTGCATGGAACTTTCTCCGGCGGGAATTCTTTGCGCGGCTGCGCGGGGAGGAAGCCGCAGCATACAGGAAGGCGCGGGCTGTCTCCAAGCCCGCCGCAAATCGGCTAGCACTTTTCCGCGAGATCCAGTGAACGCAAGGCGCAAGTAGGTAAAAAGCCGGACTGGACTTTCATGCAGTCCGGAATTCCGCCAGGAATGGCGAGGAAAAACCGGCCCTGTGCCGGCATTCAGCTATACGGTCAGCCCGCGCCGGGAGTTTCACCGGCGAAGTCGATTGTGGTCAAGAAATTCGGTGCGGCATAGCTGCCATGCAAATGCTGCACTGCACAATTGTCATGATTTGACTATATTTGGGACTCAGGGAGGACCAACCAGGGGCTTGAATCATGGGTTTCCTCACTGAAATGTTCGCCCGTCCGCGTCCGCAGGAACATCTGCGCTACCGCGCGGCGCTGGCGCTGCTTCATTCGATGAGCAATGCCGACCGTGCGGATATCGGCATCAAACCAGCCGACTTCCCGCGCGTCGCCCGCGAAATGTCCTCACGCTAGTCAGATCGCACGACATTCCGGCTCGACCGCCATTCTCAACGCGACCCCATGAAAGTCGCCTTGCTTAACGGCACGCCATTGTGGCGCAGGATGTCGTAGGCGGTGGTCACGTGGAAATAGAAATTGGGCATGGCGAGATGCAGCAGATACTGCATGCCCGTCATCGAGAATTCGCGCTGGCCAAGCTTCAGCTCGAGCACCCTGTCATCCGAGCCGTCCATATCGGCAGCCGAGAATGTCGCCAGATGGTCGACGGTCTTGGCGATGCGCGCCTGGAGATCGGCAAAGCTCGCCTCGTTGTCTTCGTATTTGGGCACCTCGCGGCCGGCAAGCCGCGATGGCGCGCCCTTGGCGTGGTCGGTGGCGATCTGTACCTGCCTGGTCAACGCGTACATGTCCGGCGCCAGCCTCGACGTCAAAAACACCTGCGGGTCGATCTTGCGGTCAAGCGCATTCTGCTCGGCGATATCCAGCACGTTGGATAGCGCCTTCAACCTGGCCGAAAACACCGGCACGGCCGCTTCGTACATCGATATGGTCACGTGATTCTCCTGTCCGGCGGGACGCCGACGGCGGGACCTAACGCCTCCGCGGGCGATTCTTCAAGCGTCACCACGTCGCCGCAATCGGTATGATAGGATTTCGCATCAGGTGGAGGTTCCCGATGAGAAGCGCCCTTTTCGCAGCGACCGCCTTTTTCTCCTTTACCGTGTCAGGCCAGCGAGTGCTCGCCGCCGATGCGCCCTATGTCGACGACAGGTCGGACGCCGAAGCGGTCATCCGCTCGCTCTACAGCGCCATCAACCGGCAAGAATTCGCGCGCGCCTGGGATTATTTCGGCGACACCAAGCCGGCCAAGGATTTCGACGCCTTCGTAAAGGGCTATGACGGCACCAACGCCGTCGAAGTCAAAACCGGTGCCGTGTCCGAAGACGGTGCTGCCGGCAGCATCTATTACAGCGTTCCGGTCGCCATCCGGGCGACAGCTAAGGACGGCAGCGAAAATGTCTTTGCCGGCTGCTACACGCTGCGCCAAGTCAACGCCTCGATCCAGGAACCGCCATTTCGCCCGATCTTCATCGACAAGGGCGCGCTGAAACCGGCGAAGGCCGATTTCGACAATGCTGTGCCGGAAAGCTGCGGCGACGGGCAGCCGCCGCCGAAGAAGGATGCGGCGCTGGAGCAGGCCAAGGAGGCGTTTGCGGCCACCTATGGCGAACAATGCGACAAGCAGTTGCCTGGCGGCGAGCCTTTGGGAGAGCCGGACGCCTACTCGCTCCGCTACAAGGATGCGGGCGCCGCGGCCGACGAGCCCGAACGCGAGACGCGGCTGTTCCGCTTCTTCTGTTCGATGGCTGCCTACAATGAGAGTGCCGTCTACTATATCTACGACGAGGTATCCGGCGTCCGGCAGCTGCAGTTCGCCTCGCCGGAACTCGATATCCACTATGAGAACAACGATAGCGAAGGCAAGGTCGAGGCGATCAACGTCACCGGCTTCCAGACCGACGACCAGTTGGTCAATTCCGAATTTGACGACGCCACCAAGACGATCTCTTCCCTCAACAAGTGGCGCGGCGTCGGCGATGCCTCATCAGCCGGGACATATCTTTTTCGCAACGGCAATTTCTCGCTGGTGCAGTACGATGTCGACGCCTCCTACGACGGCGAGATCAACCCGCAGACGGTGGTGGACTACAACACCGCGCCTTGAAGCGCGGCGCGCTTCAAGTTTTTTCTTGATGCATGTCGTTGCCCCAAAACCGCTACACACTTTTCGGCGACATGCATTAGGGCGCCTTCGACAGCATCCAATTGAGCGTGCCGCGCCAGTCGGTCATGCGGATCGGCGTGCCGTGCGTGCCGGTCTCGAAACGAACAAAGCGGGCCGGATAGGTTTTCGATTTGGCCAGGATCGAACGGAAGAAGGCTTCCTGTTTTGCCACCGGAAATACCGGATCCTTACTGCCGTGGCCGAAGAAGACCGGGACACGGCGCTTAAAGCCCGGGCTCGAGAAGAAACTTTCATCCCACAGCGAACCGAGCAGCAGCAACCCGTCGATGCGGCCGCCCGTATCCTTGCGGGCAGCAAGCTTCCAGCACAGTGCGCCGCCCATCGAGCCGCAGGCAACGAAGATCTTCGCGCCCGGCGACTGCTGGGCATAATGGCCGATCAGCGCGGCGATCTGGGCCGCCCCGGTGTCGCCGAAATCGGAAAAGTCCGGTGAGAGATAGAGGCCACCATTGCCGGCCATCAGGTTCTTGATGCGGTTAAAATTGCCGCCAAAGGTGAAGTCGTCAACGCCCTGCTTGCGGCTGCCGCCCTGCCCGTGCAGATAGAGCACGATGATGCCGGCGCCTTGCGTGCGGCCGACGCCGACGTGGCGGATATTTCCGGCATCGGTCTTCAGCGACAGATCCCGCTGCACGTTACGCACACCGGTGTCGACATACTGCGCCTGCGCGCGGCGCTCCGGCACTTTGTCGCGGGCGTTGATGTCGCGCAGCTCGCGATAGTCGACGACTGTATACGCGCCGTTGTTCTCGGATGAGAGCGTGCCCGGATAGGCAAACAGATCATCCTTGAAGGGCTTTAGCGGCAGCGTTTGGCCATGCGCCAAACCCGAAAACAAAAGAAACGTCGCGATCAGAAGGGGTAAACGGAAAGCCATGCCAAAGGCATCGTTTTTCGGCTTCGGTTTGTCAATCCTGCAGCACGCCGCCGGCGCCTTCCAGCGCCTCGCGGGTGTCGACGTCTATCGAAGCCGCCTTGCCGATCTCGACATCGACGACATCGAGCCCCTCGGCCTCGACCAGATGGCGCGCGCCGGTATCGCCTTCGAGATGAGCGATCGCCGCAAACAGCGATCGCGGCAGCAGCACCGGGTTGCCTCGCTTACCCTCATGCGAGGCGCGTACGACCGATTGGCCCTCGGACTTGCGGAATGCGTCAATCAGCCTGTCGAGGTCGGCCGACGAGACGCCAGGCATGTCGCCGAGCATGATCATGGCGCCGGCGGCATCGCCGGCAACCCGGGCGATGCCGGCCTTCAGCGACGAAGACAGGCCCTCGGTGAAATCCGGATTACCGGCGAAGGTCACATCCAGGCCCGACAATGCGGCGTGTACGCGTTCGCGCTGATGGCCGGTGACAACGATGATGCCCGAAGCTTTCGAACCGAGCGCGCGCTCGGCGGTGCGGCGCACCAGCGGCTTGCCGTCGAACAGCGCCAGCAGCTTGTTCGGGCCGCCCATGCGGCTGGAGCGACCGGCGGCCAGCAGCACGACATCGACTTTCAACTCGGCCCTGGCCGGCAGTGGCTCGCGCGGCTGAGGCCGCGTCGGGATTTCCATCAACAGGCCGCCGACACCCATGCCGGCAATATCCTTGGCCGTCACGTCGAGACCGGCAATCAACCTGTCGAGAACCCAGTCGAAGCCGTTCTCCTTGGGGCTGCGCGCGCAGCCGGGCGCACCGATGACGTGCTTGCCGCCAAGTGTGCCGAGCACCAGCAGATTACCGGGATCGACCGGCATGCCGGCGCGGACGACGATGCCGCCGGCCTTCTCGATCGCCGCCGGGACGACGTCGCCAAAATCGCTCATCGCCGAAGCGCCGAAGATCACCACCATGTCGTTGTCGCGCGCCAGCGAGGCCGCAGCTTCCGCAACGGGACCAACTTCATGCGGCGTGCGGCGCTCCGCCGTCAGCCGGCCGCCCGAGCGCGCCAGGCGGGCTTCGGTGACACGCAACGTCTTGTCGAGCACGTTCGGCTTGATACCGGGCAGAACCGTCTGGATGACACCGACACGCACCGGCTGATAGGCATTGACGGCGAAGATCTCGCTGCCGGCGCAGATCCTTGCCACCGCATCGACCAGCACGGAGTCGACCGCGAAGGGAATGATCTTCACGGTCGCCACCATCTGGCCCTTTTCGACTGGTGCGTGCTGCGCCAGCGTGGCGATGGTGATGGTCGGGTCGACGGCGTTGATGGCGTCGATCATCGCCGCGTCGACAGTGAAGATGCCGCCCGCCTCGGCGTGCAGGTTGACCCGGCCGGTCGCGGCGGGCTTGGCCTCGATGTTGCGATGGATCATGCTCTCGGCGATCTTTTCGGCGGCAGCGTCCTCGCTCAAATCGTCGGGAGCAAGAACAGCCGCGACAACCTTCGAAATCCCTGCCGCCTTGAGCAAAGATACATCATCGGCGCTCAGCCGATGCGCCTTGCGGAAGCGCCGTTCTCCGACCGTGGTGGCATGCGCCAGCACCGCGCCCTCGGCCGTGTCGATCGGGATCGGGCCGAATTTCACGCCGCCGCGTCCGTAGAGCGCCGCGCGTCCTCTTGGACGCGCAAAGGACGCTCACCTACTTTGAATCTACGCATCGTGCTTCTCCAAAATCGATTCCGATCTTTGGGCCGATGCGGAGGCTTCGAGGCCACGCGAGCGAAAGGCCTGGATCGCCTGCGCCAGCACCGCGACGGCGATCTCGGCCGGGCTCGCTGCGCCGATGTCGAGGCCGATCGGCGCGTGGATGCGGGCGATCTGGTCGGCGGTCGCGCCCAATGCCAGCAGGCGCTCGACGCGCTTCGCATGGGTCTTGCGGCTGCCGAGCGCCCCGACATAGAAGCAGTTGGCGTCGAGCGCCGCCTTCAGCGCGAAGTCATCGATCTTCGGGTCATGGGTGACGGCTGCCAACGCCGTATAGCTGTCGAGCGGCTGGCGCTTCAGAACATCCTCGGGCCATTCGGCATGCAGCGCGACATCGGGAAAGCGGCCTGCGGTGGCAAAGGCCGTGCGCGGATCGACGATCTCGACGGGAAAGCCGGCGATCTTGGCCATCGGGGCCAGTGCCTGGCTGATATGAACGGCGCCGATCACCAACAGGCGCGGCTGCGGCAGATAGGCGTTGAGGAAGAAAGTTCGCCCCTCCGCCTCGACCGACCCGGAACTGCCTGATCGAAACGCCTTGGCGATCGCAGCGCCCAGATCGCCGGCGACCTGGTCGCCCTCGCGCACGATGCGGTCGCGGCCGTCGCCGAGATCGGTGACCAGGATCGCCGCGCGGCGGGCGCGGCGTTCGGCGTTCAGCGTCTTCAGCGCATAAGGATCCATCGGAATATCTCTTGTTTAAGCATGATTCTTGTCCGCAAACCGGTTCCCACTTTGCGGGATCATGCTTCTAACCCAACCGCTCGACATAGACTTTGATGCGGCCTCCGCAGGACAAGCCAACCTGCCAGGCGGTCTCATCGGCGACACCGAACTCCAGCATCTTTGCCTTGCCGCTGTCGATGACATCGATTGCCTCGGTGACCACCGCGCCTTCGACGCAGCCGCCAGAGACGGAGCCGTGGAAATTGCCTTCCGCGTCTATGACAAGATGGCTGCCGACGGGACGCGGCGCCGAGCCCCAGGTTTCGACCACGGTGGCAATGGCGACATCCTTGCCGTCCTTCATCCAGCCTTCGGCGATGATCAGGGGATCGCGGGCCTCATCGAGATAGATACTATTTTCCATCACCGTTTCTCCCGGAGAAAACATATGGCTATGCGGCGCTTCACGCGCCACCTTCAATCCATCTGCGTGGGTCCACCAAGCGCGTCGAATTCTTGTCCAGCGACTCGCAGAGATCAGCGAGCGCATCGAGATTGTGTACCGAGCGGAACTCGTCGACATGCGGCAGCATCGCCTTGACACCGCGGGCACGGGCCTCGAAACCGTCGAAGCGCAGCAGCGGGTTCAGCCAGATCAACCGCCGGCAGGATTTGTGCAGGCGCTCCATTTCCTCCGACAGGCCGGCGATGTCGTCGCGCTCCAGCCCGTCGGTGATCAGCAGCACCACCGCGCCCTGGCCCAGCACGCGCCGCGACCACAGCCGGTTGAATTCGGCCAGCGTATCGCCGATACGGGTGCCGCCCGACCAGTCCATCACCGCAGCCGAGCAATCGGCGAGTGCTGCGTCAGGATCGCGATGGCGCATCTGCCGCGTCAGATTTGTCAGCCTGGTGCCGAAGACAAAGGCATGCACGCGTCGGCGCTTTTCGGTCAGCGCATGCAGGAAATGCAGAAAGATGCGCGTGTACTGGCTCATCGAGCCGGAAATATCGGCAAGCACGACCAGCGGCGGGTGAACCTCGCGCGGTGACCGGAATCTTGGCAGGATCAGTTCGCCGCCTGTCCGCGCGGCCGAGCGCATCATGGCGCGCGGATCGATACGTCGGCCATGCGCGTCGGATTTGAAACGCCGTGTCCTGACCATATCGAAGGGCAGCCGCAATGCGGTAATCGCCTTCTTGGCGTCGGCCATCTCGGCGGCGTTCATCTGGGCAAAGTCCTTGCCCCTCAGCACCTCGTTGCCGGAACATGTGAAGCGGGCGTCGACCTCGATCTCGGGGATATCTTGCGCCGGCTGGTTCTTCTGGTGGCCCTCGAACATTGCCTGGCTGACGCGGTTTTCCGCAGCGCGCGGCTTCTGCTTCTCTCTCATATCAGGCGCCACCGGAGAAAAAATCGCCAGCATCTTTTCGATCAGTTCGTGCGATTTCCAGAACAGCCGGAACGTCTCGTCAAAGGTTGGGTGGTCCTCGTGCCGCGAGACGAGGACAGCGTGCAGCGTCCAGTAGAAATCGTCGCGGGAACCGATGCCGGCGGCCAGCACCGCCTCGATCGCGTCCTTGACCGAGGCCGGGCCGACCCGCATGCCGGCCTTGCGCAAGGTGCGGGCGAAATACACGATGTTGTCGGGGATCCGCCCGTCCGGCCTCGCCTCTTTCGGTTCGCGACGCGGCGTTGCCATCGCCCTACTCCGCCGCCGAAAGCTCGGCCTTCACCTCGTTGAGGATGCGCCGGCCTTCGCCCTGTTCTATACGGGCAATGTCGTCCTGGTATTTCAACAGCACGCCGATCGTGTCAGAAACGGTTTCCGGGTCGAGCGCCACCTTGTCGAGTTCGGTCAGCGCGCCGGCCCAGTCGATGGTCTCGGCAACCCCCGGCACCTTGAACAACTCGATCTGGCGCAGCTTCTGGATGAACGAAACCACCTCTGCCGACAGCCGGCTGTTGGCCTGCGGTACTTTCCTACGCACGATCTCCAGTTCGCGCTCGGCATTCGGATAATCGACCCAGTGATAGAGGCAGCGCCGCTTCAGCGCGTCGTGGATCTCGCGGGTACGGTTGGTGGTGATGATGACGATCGGCGGCTCCTCCGCCTTGATCGTGCCGAGTTCGGGAACAGTCACCTGGAAGTCGGAGAGGATTTCGAGCAGGAACGCCTCGAAGGCCTCGTCAGTGCGGTCTAGCTCGTCGATCAGGAAGACCGGGGCGCCCCCCGCCTTGCCGGTCAGCGCGTCGAGCACCGGGCGGCGGATCAGGTACTTTTCGGAAAAAACGTTACGCTCCATGTCGGAGCGGTCGACCTTGCCGGCCGCCTCCTCCATGCGGATCTCGATCATCTGCGCGGCGTAATTCCACTCGTAGACGGCGGAGGAGACGTCCAGGCCTTCATAGCATTGCAGGCGGATCAGCCGGCGGCCAAGCGCTTGCGCCAGCACCTTGGCGATCTCGGTCTTGCCGACGCCGGCCTCGCCCTCGAGAAACAGCGGCCGCCTCATGCGCAGCGATAAGAACAGGACGGTCGCCAAAGACCGGTCCGCCACATAGTCCGCGCCGGTCAGCAGATCGAGCGTCTCGTCGATCGTCGCCGGCGTGGGGCGCGATTTCAACTCGGTCATTCTCTCTCCGTGGGTGCAGCCATCCAGAGCCTCTACAGAGCGTGATAGCCGCGGTCGTGATAGATCAGCGGCCGCAAATTATCGCCGGTGCGCAGGCCTGTCACCTTGCCAAAAAGCACACGGTGGGTGGCCAGATCCTTGGTGTCGATCAGTTCACAGTCGAACACGGCGAGCGCGCCCTTCAGCGTCGGCGCACCGGTCGAGATCACGTCCCAATCGCCCAACGCGAAACGTTCCTCGACAGGCAGGCCGGTGAGACCGGAAAAACCGACCGACAGCGCCTCCTGGTCCGAAGCCAGCGTGTTCAAGGCGAACTTGCCGTTCTTCACGAACGGCTCGTTCTTGGGATTTTCGCGATTGAGACAAACCAGGATGGTCGGCGGCGTGTCCGAGACCGAACAGGCTGCAATGACGGTCGCACCGCGCCGGCCGGCGGGGCCATCGGTGGTAACCACATGGACGTGGCCGGCAAAATGGCTCATCGCGTCGCGATAGGCCTGCGGCCCTATGTCGTTCTTCTTCAGCACCGGCGATTTCCATTGGTTTGAAGCGAGGTGAACCCACCGTTATATATGGCGGCATATTGCATGCCACAAGCGAAGTGGTTGACATGCATCCTGAATTTCGCGTGTTGCGTGAAAGCTGACCAGCCTTTAGGTCTTGGCAGGAAGTGGCGCCGGCAACACGCGACCGGCGCGGAGGAATTCTTCGCACGCATGCGACCCCTGACAATAGGCACGACAACGACAATAGCGGTGCTGGCCTGGCTGTCTCTCGCCGGCGATGCGAACGCTGAGACGCTGCTGGTCGGTGTCGCAGCACCACTGTCGGGGCCCTCGGCGATCCTCGGCAGGCAGATCGAGGCGGGTGCTGGCCTGGCAGCGGAGGCGAACGATGCCCAGCTCAAGGTTGTCGATGACGCATGTACGGCCGATGGTGGGGCTGCCGCAGCGAGAGAATTCGTTGCGGCGAAAGTCGGCGCGGTCGTCGGCTTCCTCTGCACCGAGGCGATCGAGGCGGCACTGCCGATCCTGAAGGACGCCAACATACCGGTCATCACCGTCGGCGTGCGCACCGAAAGTCTGACCGACCGGCGCGCCAAGACCGGTTGGCCGATCTTTCGGCTTGGGCCGCGCGGCGATGACGAGCGCAACGCCGTCGCCTCCAATCTGACCCGCCGATGGCAGAACGAACTGTTCGCCATCGTCGACGACGGCACGATTTACGGCCGCGAAATCGCCGAGACGCTTCGGGCGGCAGCCGAGCAGGCGGCGCTGAAACCGGTGTTCGTCGACACATTCCGGCCGCAACTCGACAACCAGATCGGGCTGGTCGGTCGGCTGAGGAAAGCCGGCGCAACGCATGTTTTCGCCGGCGGCGACGGCGAAGACATCGCCATCATGGGCCGCGACGCCGGCCAGCTCGATGCCGGCATCACCTTTGCCGGCGGCGAAGCGCTGCGCACCCCGCCCGGCGACGTGCCTTATGCCACGGGCACGCTGATGATCGCACCGCCCGAATGGGATGATGTCGCCGCCCCCAAGGTGCTCGACAGCTTTGCCGCGCAAAAGATCGTGCCGGAGGGTTACATGCTGCCGGCCTATGCGGCGGTCGAGATCGCCGAGGCGGCGACGGCCCTGGCGGAAACCTCCAACAAGCCATTGTCCGATGCGCTCACCGCGCGCGACTTCAGCACCGCGATCGGACCGATCCGCTTTGACGGCAAGGGCGACTTGACCGAAAACCTCTATCGGGTCTTCCGTTTCAACGGCGCAAATTTCGCGCCGGCGGAGGCCAAATGATGTTTCGCACAGGTTCGCGCAATCTCATCACCGATGTCGCCGGCCTGCGCGTCGGCAACGCTTCCGATGTGAGGCTGAGGTCCGGGGTGACCACCATCGTCTGCGACGTACCTGCGGTGGCCGGTGTCCAGATCCTGGGTGGTGCGCCGGGCACCCGCGAGACCGACCTGCTCGAGCCGCACAATTCGATCGAGGCGATCCATGCTGTGGTGCTTTCGGGTGGTTCGGCCTTCGGTCTCGACGCCGCCTCCGGCGTACAGGCGGCACTGCGTGAAAGGGGCATCGGTGTCGAGGTCGGCGGCTTTCGCGTGCCGATCGTGCCGGCGGCGATCCTGTTCGACCTGCGCAATGGCGGCGACAAGGATTGGGGCCGCTATCCGCCCTACCGCGATCTCGGCTATGAGGCGGCACAGGCTGTCGGCCTCGACTTTGCGCTGGGCACGGTCGGAGCGGGCACCGGTGCGTTGAGTTCCGGCCTCAAGGGCGGCCTCGGCTCGGCCTCGACGGTGCTCGACAGCGGCGTCACCATCGGTGCGCTCGCCGCCGTCAATCCGACCGGCTCGGTGACGATCGCCCAAACCCGCCACTTCTGGGCGGCGCCCTTCGAGATCGGCGGCGAGTTCGGCGGGCTTGGTTATCCCTCGCCTATGCCGGAGGACGCCAAAACGATCCTGCTGAAGTTTCGCGACAAGCATATCGAGAAACGGACGGAGGTCGGCGGCAACACGACCATCGCCGTCATCGCCACGGACGCCGTCCTCACCAAGGCCGCCGCCAAACGTCTGGCGATATCAGCGCATGACGGCTTCGTGCGCGCCATTTGGCCAACACACACGCCGGCCGACGGCGATCTGGTTTTCGCGCTGGCGACCGGCAAGAGCGGCATCGAGCTCGCGCCCAACGACGCCATCGAGCTTTACGCCGCGGCCGGCGCCACCATGGCGCGCGCCATCAGCCGTGGCGTCTTTGCCGCGACGCCAGCCGACGGCGACCTGTTTCCGGTCTGGTCGTCGCGCTGAATGCCGTAATCAAATGGACCGTAATCAAATGAAGTGATCAGGTGGGGTCGGATTTTTCCTCCTCGAATGTGACCGCAACATCCGAATTTGCCGACAGCCGCACTTTCTGGCCCTCGACTTCGGCTACGAGGCTGAGCGGAATATAGTGGTGATGCCCCCTGTGAGCGCCCTCGCCGCTGTCGCGCTTGGTCAGCTTGATTCGTTGTCCCTCAACTTTGTCGACGGTGCCGACATGGACGCCGTCGGCGCCGATCACTTCCATATGTTCGCGAATGCTGGCTGCATCGGTCATTGTGGGTTCTCCATTTGAAGCTGCCGACATAAACAAATGAGAACGCGATTGGATGCATCGGCTTGTCTCTCAAAGGCGCGACGTTTTGACGACGTCGTGATAGTGATCGAAACAACGCTGGCTGCTCAAACGGAAATCCTATGCAAATCCTTGTCCTGTTTGCCGTTTCCCTCCTCGCCCAGTTTGCAACTTCGCTCGACGCGCAAGCCGGCGATGTCGCCGAGCTTGAAATCCTTGGCTTTACTAGTGATGGCGGCGCCTTCGCCTTCGAGGAGTATGGCGTCCAGGACGGATCGGGATTTCCCTATGCCAATCGCTATTACATCAACACAGCCGACGACAGTTTTCTTAAGGGCACACCGATCAGAGTGCGGCTTGACGACGAGAACGCAACGCTTGACGCAGCGCGCCTTGCAGCCCGGCAGAAAGGCGAAGCCATTATCAAGCAGGCGGAATTGACCGCGAATCGCGGCATCACCGCCGGCTTCAACCCGGTGACCGAACTTTCGGCCGATCCGTTCCGCATGGTAGTCAACCCGCGGCCGATCTTTTCGCCGGTCGATGATCCGCTCGAGTTCCGGCTCGACGAGATCGGTATGAACGATACCGAAAACTGCCAGAGCCTGGGCGAGATCAACGGCTTTCGCTTGCTGCGCATCGAAGCGAAAGACGGCGGCAAGACTGAGCTTCTACACGAGGACAAGTCGATCCCCAAAAGCAGAGGCTGCCCGAACGGCTATCGGATCGGCGCTGTGCAGACATTTTCCTTGCAAAGCCTCAGCGCCTATGCCGTGCTGATCGCGGTGCGCCAATACGGCTTCGAAGGGCCGGACTATCGCTGGATCGCGGTGACCGGCCGGCTGTGACGCCGCTCCCCGCCTTACACAACCGCCTGGATCGTATCCGCAACGCTTTGCCATCGCCGGGCGTCGCGGTTTGCGGCGCCCTGCTGTGGGCCGCAGCGATGGGCGCCAGCGCGCTTGTCAATCTGCTGTTGGACGACTGGGAGACCCCGGCAAAGATCCGCTTCGTCTCGCTGCTCTATGCGGCCGGCGGTGCGCTCGCCTTTCCGGTGGGCCTGTTCCTGGCGCGGCTCGTCTCGCTCGGACGGCATTGGCAAGTTGCCTTGGCGGCCGCGTTTGTCTGCCTTCTTGCCGCCACGATCGGCTTCACTGGTGGGCTCTTTGCGCTGCAATACCGTTCCTACTATGCCCAGTGGCATGAACCTGCACTGACCATCGCCTGGTCCATCCAGTTCGTGCACACAATGGCGACGGCGTTCTATCAATTCATCGTTTTGGGCATCCGGCTTTATTTTCCGCTCGGTTTCACCGCGCTGGCTCTCGCCAGCATCTGGTTTGCGCCGCAGCAGCGTTGAGGATTTTGTCTGCCTCTGTTAGGACGCGGGCGAACGCCCTCGCAAGTCAGGACTGACGGATGATCCCTCGCTACTCCCGGCCGGAAATGGTGGCCATCTGGTCGCCCGAAACCCGATTCCGCATCTGGTTCGAGATTGAGGCCTACGCTTGCGATGCACTGGCCGAGCTCGGCGTCATCCCGAAGGAGGCCGCCAAAACCATCTGGGAAAAGGGCGGTGCCGCGAAGTTCGACGTCGATGCCATCGACGAGATCGAGCGTGTCACCAAGCACGACGTCATCGCCTTCCTCACTCATCTTAGTGAATTTGTCGGGCCGGATGCCCGCTTCATCCACCAGGGCATGACCTCCTCGGACGTTCTCGACACCTGCTTTGCCGTGCAGCTCACCCGCGCCAGCGACATCCTTCTGGCCGACATCGACGGCCTGCTTGCGGCGCTCAAGCGTCGCGCTTTCGAACACAAGGACACAATCACCATCGGCCGCAGCCACGGCATCCATGCCGAGCCGACCACCTTCGGCGTCAAGCTGGCGCAGGCCTATGCCGAATTCTCGCGCTGCCGCGAGCGGCTGGCGCACGCGCGTGAGGATATTGCGACGTGCGCCATATCAGGTGCTGTCGGCACTTTCGCCAACATCGATCCCTATGTCGAAGAGCATGTGGCGAAGAAACTCGGATTGAAGCCGGAGCCGGTGTCGACGCAGGTGATCCCGCGCGACCGCCACGCGATGTTCTTCGCGACACTCGGTGTCATCGCATCGTCGATCGAACGGCTGGCGGTCGAGATCCGCCATCTGCAGCGCACCGAGGTGCTGGAGGCGGAAGAGTATTTTTCGCCCGGACAGAAAGGCTCGTCGGCGATGCCGCACAAACGTAACCCGGTGCTTACCGAAAACCTCACCGGGCTTGCGCGCATGGTGCGTTCCTTCGCGCTACCGGCGATGGAGAACGTGGCGCTCTGGCACGAGCGCGATATCTCGCATTCGTCGGTCGAGCGCATGATCGGCCCGGATGCGACCGTGACGCTCGATTTTGCGCTGTCGCGGCTGACCAGTGTCATCGACAGATTGCTTGTCTATCCCGACAACATGCTGAAGAACATGAAAAAGTTCCGCGGTCTCGTGCATTCGCAGCGTGTGCTACTGGCGCTGACCCAGGCCGGTGTCAGCCGTGAGGACGCCTACCGGCTGGTGCAGAGAAACGCCATGAAAGTGTGGGAGCAGCAAGGTGCTGATTTCCTTGACGAACTTTTGGCTGACAAAGAGGTCACCGCAGCCTTGCCCGAAGCCGAGATTCGTGAAAAATTCGACCTCGGCTATCATACCAAGTATGTCGAGACGATCTTCAAGCGTGTGTTCGGGGAAGCGTGATGATTTCGGCGGCCGGAGATTTCGACTTTCTCGCCCTGCCGGGCCGCGGCAATTCCGGGCCAGATCACTGGATGTCGCATTGGTGCCGGGCGTTCCCCAATTCGAGTCGAGTGCTGCAGGCCGAATGGGACAGGCCCAACCCTGAGGACTGGATTGGCCGCATCGACGCCGCGATTGCCGCAGCACCTCGGCGCGTGGTGCTGCTTGCGCACTCGCTGGCGGTGGCGACGGCAGTGAAGTGGGCGGCTGGCGCCAGCGAAAGCCAACTCAACAAGGTTGCGGGCGCATTGCTGGTTGCCGCAACCAATGTCGAGAATCCTGATCCTTCCTTCGACCTTGTTCGTGCATTTGCGCCGATGCCGCTGAAACGCTTGCCATTTCCGACCTTGGTGGTGGCAAGCCGCACCGATCCGCGCGTCACCTTCGACCAGGCAACGGCCTTCGCCGCTGCCTGGGGCGCGGACCTCGCCGATGCCGGCGATCTCGGCCATATGGGAAACGAGACCCACCTCGGCCTTTGGCCGGCGGGCCTGCTCATGCTCGGCCGCCTGCTGGAAAAGGCCCGGCTCTAACAGGCTTCCGAAACGCTCAGGCCTTGCCGGGAACGGTCCTGATCACCGTGCCCCATGGATCCTCGCGGGTCGTTGCATCGGTCACGTTGTCCGAACGCATTTCGACCCAGGCCAGGCCGGACCGGGACGGATCGCGACGACCGGCGCCGGCGCTCTGCCACGCATTGGCGCCGATGTGGTGGTGGTAGCCGCCTGACGACAGGAACACCGCCGCACCGCCATATTTCGCCACCGTATCGAAGCCGAACTCCTGGTGCCACCACGTCTCAGCAGCTTCCGGCCGACCGACGCGCAGGTGGACGTGGCCGATGATGCTGTTGTCCGGCATGCCCTGCCAGCCGGCATCGCCGGCCGGCACTTCTGCGACGACAGAGGGGATATTCATCCGTTCGGTCGCCATCGCCACCTTGTCGCCATTCCATTTCCAGTCCTCATGGCGGCGGTCGGCATAGATTTCGATACCGTTGCCTTCAGGGTCGGTCAGGTAAAGCGCCTCGCTGACCAGATGGTCCGACGCGCCTTCGATGTCGATCTTGTTGGCGATGGCATGATTGATCCAGCGACCGAGATCAGCCCGGCTGGGCAGCAGGAAAGCCGTGTGGAAGAGGCCGGCGCTGCGCGGATCGTCGGGGTTCGCCGCTGCATCCGCCTCAATGTCGAGCAAGGGACGATTGGCGGCGCCGAGCGTGATCGCGCCGCCGGCGCGGCTCAGTTCCCGCAGACCGACGGCGTTGCGATAGTAAGCGGCCAGGCTTTCGGCATTTCGCGCGCGCAACCCGACGCGGGCAACGCTGACCGGGGTCGTGGCGGCAAAAGGCAGTTTGCTCATCAAAATCTCCGTTAGGGCGGCCCTCGACGAGATCCCCAAAGCCAGGGCCCCTGTGCCACCGATCATTGTACGTCGTGTCAGTCCCAAAATCCTGGTTTCCTTACACGGCTGTTTCTTTTCCTGACGACAGATCGTCGATCGCGATCGTTCACACAAGGCGGCAAGAAGCGAACATGGTGTTCACAATTGTGGGCAATCGCCCGATAATCGCGGTTGCACGAAACCGTGTCGCTCGCTACATCCGCGCCATGAAAGTCAGGGATGCAGACATTCTCATCGTGCCGGGCTACACCAATTCCGGCCCCGACCATTGGCAGAGCCGCTGGCAGTCGAAATTGTCGACGGCGCGCCGCGTCGAGCAGGCGGAATGGTCGAAGCCGGTGCGCGAAGACTGGACGGCGAGCGTGGCGAAGGCGGTCAACGAGGCTGAACGGCCGGTCGTTATCGTCGCGCATTCGCTGGGCGTCGCCGCCGTCGTTCAGGCAATGTCGCAGTTCCAGCGCCGGGTCGCCGGAGCCTTCTTCGTGGCGCCGCCCGACGTCGCCAATCCTAGGATAAAACCCAGGCACCTGATGACCTTCGGTCCCTATCCGCGCGAGCCGCTGGCATTTCCTTCGGTGGTGATCGCCAGCCGCAACGACCCGTTCTGCACCTTCGAGGTGGCCGAGGACATTGCCGGCGCCTGGGGCTCACTGTTCATCGATGCTGGCGATGCCGGCCACCTCAATGCCGATTCCGGCTTCGGGCCGTGGCCCGAAGGATCGATGACCTTTGCCAAGTTCCTGACGGATCTTTAGGGCCCGATCGAGTCCCTCACGCTCTTCAGCAGGGTCTTTGCCCCCAGACCGATCAACGCATGCTCGGAGCCCATGGCCAGCAGCCGGTAGCCCATCGACACAACACGGCCGGCGATGCCCGGCTCGACGACGTAAATCGCGGCATACTTGCCTGCCTTGCGTGTCCGCTCGGCGATCGAGGCGACGGTTTCCAGCATGCTTTCGAGCGTCGAGTTGACGGTGGCGCCGTTCGACCAGGCAATCGAGAAGTCCGATGGGCCGAGGAAGATGCCATCGATACCCGGCGTGTCGAGGATGCCGTCGAGCGCATCGAGGGCGGCGCGCGTTTCGACCATGGCGAAGGCCATGGTGCGCTCGTTGCTGTCGCGCAGCCAGTCGGCATAGTCGCCCCTGCCATGACGCGGAAAGGCATAAGTCGGGCCCCAGGAGCGCTCGCCGAGTGGCGGATACTTCATGGCGGCGGCAAACAGCCGCGCGTCCGCCACCGAATTCACCATCGGCGCAATCACCGCCTCGGCGCCGAAATCGAGCGCGCGGCTGGCCATGTCGAAGCGGCCGACCGGAATGCGCACCAGCGCCGGTTTGTTGGCGGCCAGCACCGGCCCAAGGCCGCGCAGCACGCTGTCCTCGTGATGTCCGCCATGCTGCATATCGAGGGTGACGGCATCGAAACCTTGTCTGGCAAGAATCTCGACCGTCAGGGCATCAGGCACGCCGGACCATGCGGTGCACAACGTTTCATCGGCCGCAAGGCGTGACTTGAGGGACATGGGCGCCTTCCTTAATCGCTCTCGCATCGGCCCAAAATCGCCAAGCCCGACGCGAGGAGTCAAAGTTTGAGAGCGTACTTTGTGCGTCCGAATGGATGCATGTCGCTCTAATGCAGTTCAGCCGGAAACAGCTGCAAAGGCAAAGAAAAACCGCCCGGAGAGACAGGGCGGTCGATTGGTCCAGCGTATCGATTGGCTCAGAGCAAGGATCAGGTGTTCTTGATCTGCTCGATCGCCTGCGCCATCAGATCGTCCATGGTGCGGCGAATCTGATGGTCCGACTGGACGACCCCGGCCTCGTCGAAATCCTTGCGTATCTTGCGGAACACGTCGTGATCGCCGGCTTCCTCGATGTCGGCGAGGACCACCTGCTTGGCATAGGCTTCGGCGTCGTCCCCGGCCTTGCCGAGCTTTTCGGCGGCCCACAAGCCGAGCGCCTTGTTGCGGCGGGCCGCGGCCTTGAACCGGAGCTCCTCGTCGATTGCGAACTTGCGCTCGAAGCCCTCCTCGCGATCTTTCATGCTGCTCATGGCATCCCTCCGGTCAAATCCGATTCGTTGGCAGTTGGAATATGTGTATTGCCGCAGCACAAACCAAAAGCCCGCGGGCCGGTCAATATGGTATGTCACTTGCTGCGCTGCGGCATTTCATTCCCGAAAGCGGTTGATTGAAAGGATTTGCCGATTGAGCAAACAGTGCGATTGGGATAGACACCGGCATTGAACCCCTACCGTTGCCGCACTAATTTAGGCAGACGGACAGGAACTGGCCGCTTGCCGCCTGCCCGGAAATCCAGAGAAAAGATCAGATGAAAAATCGCCGCCGCATTTATGAAGGCAAGGCCAAGATCCTCTATGAGGGCCCTGAGCCGGGAACACTGATCCAGTTCTTCAAGGACGACGCGACCGCTTTCAACAAGAAGAAACATGAGGTGGTCGACGGCAAGGGCGTGC
>NZ_RZSW01000005.1:0-40744 GCF_003997375.1 Mesorhizobium sp. M5C.F.Ca.IN.020.29.1.1
AATTCCATCAGCACGCTGATTCACCTGACGGTAGGTTCCCCGGCCCGTATCCGAGGCCAAATTGATGATGGATTCAACAAGATCGCGGATAACCTATGCTTTTCCAGCAAATATGGCGGTTTCGCCGAACTCCGCAGGTCTTTCCAGCTACTCCATTATATCCCAGCATTTAAATAGGAATTTTTTTTCAGATTTTTTGAGACCGTCAGAACGACCGTCGAAAACTTAGCCTTTTCGCCGGATCGAAGATCCGGATGGGCACCGAATCGAGGGTGTAGGTTTTGACGCCAAGGGTAGCCGTCAACGCCTGGCACTTAGACTAGTTCACCAGGTGCAGGCTTGGAGCCTGCAAGAATCGGTCAGGATACGGACACGAGCCGGGCCGCCAGGCGCACACCTGAATGGGCGTCGAACAGAAAGCCTCGATCGAGCGGAAAGTGCACGGCGACAGCCTTGTCGAAGTCGATGTCGTAATCCTTCGGCATCTTGACCGACAGGCTCTCCTTGCCCACCACGAGCGTGACCAACGTCACGTCGCCGGTAGGCTCGGCGGCGTAGACCGTAGCATCGAACAGACCAGCGCCGGGCTTGACGATGTCGGCGTCTTCCGCGCGGAAGCCCATAACCACATCCTTGGCCATGGTTTCCTTATCTGGTGCCACCGGCAGGCTCACGCCTTGGCTCTCGAAGCGATTGTTCTCGATCCGCCCGCGCAGGAAGTTCATCGGCGGCGAGCCCATGAAACCGGCGACAAACAGGTTCGCCGGGCGATCATAGACCTCGCGAGGGGTGCCGATCTGCTGCAGCACACCGCGGTCCATGATCGCAACGCGATGCGCAAGGGTCATGGCCTCGACCTGATCGTGGGTGACGTAGACGGTGGTCACCCCGAGCTGGTGCTGCATGCGCTTGAGCTCGGCGCGCATGAAGCCGCGGAGCTTCGCATCGAGGTTGGAAAGCGGCTCGTCCATCAGGAAGGCCGAGGGCCGTCGCACAATGGCCCTTGCCAGGGCCACGCGCTGACGCTGGCCGCCGGACAGCTGGCGCGGGTAGCGGTCGAGGAGATCCTCCATATGGACCTGCGCAGCAGCGTCGCGGACGGCGAGCTCCCGCTCCTGCTTCGACACACCACGGACCTTCAGCGGGAAATCAATGTTCTCGGCGACGGTCTTGTGCGGATAGAGGGCATAGGACTGGAACACCATCGCCACGTCGCGGTACTTCGGCAGCATGTCGGTGACGTCGGTATCGCCGAGCACCACCTGGCCCGAATCGGCGGTTTCCAGGCCGGCTATGATCCGAAGCCCGGTGGTCTTGCCGCAACCGGAGGGCCCGAGCAGCACCAGAAACTCTCCCGGCGCAACGTCGATACTGAGATCCTTGACGACGTGCACCGCACCGAACGATTTGTTCAGACCGCGCAGCGACAGCCGCTGCGCCCGATGACCGGTGTCGATGCCCCTCTCTTCCACGTTCATCCCTTCACCGCCCCCAACAGTATCCCCCTGGAAATGAAGCGCTGAAGGACGAGCGCCATCAGTACGACCGGAAAGATCATGACGATGATGACCACCGCCATGCTCCACCACAGGATGCCGCGCTCGCCCGCATTCATGGCGGCGACCAGGATAGGCATGGTCTGCGCATTGGACGTCGAAAGGAACAGCGACAGCAGATACTCGTTCCAGCACAGGATCAGCACCAGCAGCGTCGTCGCCGCGAGACCGGGCTTCGCCAAGGGCAGAATGATCTCGACGAAGGTGGTAAAGCGGGTGGCGCCGTCGAGCTGCGCGCTCTCGTCGAGGTCGGTCGGAATGGTGACGAAGAAGTCGTGCATCAGCCAAACGACGATCGGCAGGTTGACTACCGCGTAGGCCAGGATCTGCGCGATGTGGGTGTCGAGCAGCCGAACGCTCTGAAACATCATGTAGATCGGAATGACGGCGACGATCGGCGGCAGGATGCGCTGCGAGATCATCCAGAAGAGGATATCTCCATTCCCCAGCGTGGCCTTGAAATGGCGACCAACGGCGCGGGCGAGAACGAAGAAGACCGCGAGCGCGACGGCAAGCGACAGGCGCCAATCGACCCCCCAACGGCCGACCACCACCGCCATCGCGACCAAGCAGAGAACGAAGAGAACGATCGTCGCGAATTTGGGCTTGTACTGAATACGCCCCAAGGCATAGGCGGCCATCGAGCCGATGGTGACGCAAAGGACTGTGGCGAGAAGCGCGATGATGATCGAGTTGATGTAGGCCCTCAGCGTGTCCTCGTAATCGAAGACGAACAACTCGCGCCATGCATGCAGGCTCGGCGTGAAGTCGATCCAGGGCAGGTAGACCGGGCCGGCGTTGACGTCGGCTGGCAACTTGAACGACGTGATCAGGAGCCAATAGAGCGGAAACAGGACAAACACCGCCCAAAGGATCAGAAGGCCGTAGACGATGACGGCCGTGGTCGGCGCCATCTTCTTGATCGACTTCGGCTCGAACCACCGCCTGAGCAGGGATCTCCGGGGTGACATCCGGATGTTTTGCGTGTTCATGCCGGCCTCAATCGCTTGAGGACGAGGAGATTGAAGAAGGAGACGCACAACACCACCGTCACGAACAGAAGCAGGTAGGCGATCGCCGCAGAATCCCCGAGGTTCAGCGCCCGCCATGCAAAGAATGAATGAAGCGTCATTGACTCGGTCGCGATGCCGGGGCCTCCGGACGTCATGATGTTGGGGAGGTCGACAAGCTTGAAGGCCTCGATGATCCTGATCAGCATCACCGTGGCGGCAACCGGCGCAATTTGCGGCCAGGTTATTTCCTTGAACACCTGCCAACCGCTGGCACCGTCGACCTGGCCGGCCTCCACCTGATCACGGGAAACATTCTCAAGCGCCGCAAGCAGGATGACGAAGATGAACGGGATCCACTGCCAGGAATCGCCGATCACGATGAACAAGCGGGCAGTCCAGGCATGGTTAGCCCAGCCGAAGTCACCGAGGCCGATCCACTGCCAAACCGGCGAGAACGGACCCTTGGTCGTGTCCGCCAGCATGCGGAAGCTGTAGCCGATGCCGATCGGCGTGATCATCAAGGGGATGAAGAAGACGACGCGGAAGAAGGTCCGGCCCTTGATCGGCTGTGCGCAAAGAACGGCGAGGCCAAGGCCGATCAGGAACTGGATGGTGCACCCGACGATCACGTAGAAGATGGTCACGCCGAGCGTGCCGAACGGATTGCCGCTGAACAGCGTCGCGGAAAAGAGAAGCGCCAGTCCGAATCCCATGCTGGCGGTGATCAGCCGGCCAATAAAGCCGAGGATCGTGAAGTCTCTCTTGGCATAGCGGTAGAGCCACCAGATGAGACTGGCCGCGCTCGCGATCGTGACGATCCAGCCGAGCAGGCTGATGCTGGTGAAGGTCCCGAGGAAATGGAACTGCTCGGTGCCGAAGAACTGCTTCCGGAAGTTCCTCAGGCCGACGAACTGGACCTGATAGGAACCGGCCCTGAGGCGGATGTTGGAGAAGGCGAGCACCAGCGACGCTATCGTCGGGAACACTGAGAAGATGAGAATCATGATCACGGCGGGAGCGATGAAAAGCTGGCGCGACTGGCGGTCGAGCCACTCGTTCAGCCTCGCCCTCGTCGTGACGGAAGCATTGAGGCCGGCCGGGGCGACACGCCCCAGCCGTGGTTGTCGTTGCTCCGGTACCGGAGGTCACTGACCCTCAACCCTCAGTTTGTGATGCCGAGCGAAGACTTGTACAGGTTCTTCTGCTCGTCCCGGCCGAAACGCTCTGTGATCTCTTCCCAGCCGGTCTCGACGTTCGCCACCGCCTCTTCAGCCGTGATCTCGCCGGCAAGGAAGCGAGCGAGCTCGCGGTCAAGCACGACACCCTGATACTCGGCGGTCCCCGGGATCTTGAGGTCCGAGGCCATGTTGGGGTTGTTCAGGCTGTCCTTGATGGCGCCAAGATAGTTCTTGGCTGACTCCTCTGTGAACCCGGCCTTGATCCACGGCTCGAGATTGTCTAGCTGCGAATTGCGGTACGGGTTGTAACCAGTCCAGCCGATCGTCACGTCGACATTCGATTGGGCCGCCTGGTTCATGTAGGACAGGAAGTCATAGCCGGCCTGTTTCACCTTGTCGTCAGCCTTGGCGTTGATCCCGCCAGTCCAGCCACCGAACGCCGCGAACGGCGAGTAGTTGATGCCGTCGATCGCATGCGGGCAACGGGTGGCATCGCAGTCGACGAGCTTGCCGGTGGCCTTGTCGAGCACCTTCTTGGTGCCCATCATGACGGTGGCGCCCATCTTGTTCTTGATGGCCTCGCCGCCTGGGTCGAGAGACAGGGGGCCGATGTCGCCCCAGTCGATGGCCAATGCACAGCGACCAGTCGTGACGAGTGCCCGGGTGTCACCGATGTCGTGGTTGAGCTCATCGGGTGGTCCGTATTCGCCGTTCTTCTTGTAGATCTTGAAGGCCTCAGCCCAGGCTTCGTTATTGACCAAGGGCTTCATGGTCGCGGGATCGAAGAACATGCCCTCAGAGGTGCCCTGAGTCTGAACGTAGGCGGCAGCGATCGACATGATGGCGAAGTATGACTGCGCGTTCCGCTTCTTGAACATGCAAGAGCCGAAATCCGGCGTGCCGTCGCCGTTCAGGTCCTTGCCGTCGGTCGCAGCAGCAACCGCATGATACTCGTCCCACGTGCGCGGCGGCTTCAAGCCCATCTGGTCCAGAATGTCCTTGCGGTAATAGACCATCTGGAAGTCGCCATCGACGGTGATCAGGTAGGTCTTGCCGCCGACCTTCTGGTTATATTCGCGGAAGAACGGAGCAATGTCGTTGATTTCGATCTTGGTGTCCTTCGCGACATAGTCGGTCAGGTCCTGGAGTAGACCGGCGTCGACATATTCGGGCGCCCAGCTCGAAGCAAAGACGCCGACATCGATGGAGTTGGTGCCGGTCGCCCAGTCGGTGAGAAGTTTCTGGAACAGCTCCGCGAACGGGACCTCGGCGACCTCGATCTTCGCCCCGGTCATCCCGGTGAATTCCTTGCCGCGCTCGACAAGACGCTGGGCAATAACCGGTCCGGGTCGGGTCATGATCCTGACCGTGACGCCGTCATACATTTTCTGCGCTGCCGCAGGCCCGCTCGCCGCGACGCCGGCCATGGCCATTGCGCCAAGAAGGAGTGGGCTCAAAACTTTTTCAACGTGGTACATTGGTTTCCTCCCTTTGTTGGTTCGCTCACCCTGGTGTCATTGATTCCAATGCCTTTTCAAGGACGTAGATATCATTGGGCCCGGAGACGGTAGGCTAGCCGTGTCTTTCGCCTGGCGGTTCCCCTCCTGACAGTTGTGGTCTTCGAGCCGTAAGCCTGTCCTTCCGCCGATCCTCCATCAAGGCCGGGTTGGCTCGACTCCTTAAGCCGCATATTCGGTTACGCTCGTGACAGGAGGAGCCGAAGTCGAGACGCCAGGCGCTCCGCGGGATCGGCCGCTTGAAGAAGTCGTGCTCCTTCAGTCTCACCATCAGCATGTCATCGACCTTGCCCTTGGAGGCGACTTCGCCGTCCTTGTCATAGGGCCTGCCCAGAGATTGTAGAACAACTCCGCAGGTCGCGTGAGCAAATTTGTGAATATCTGTTGGGCTACGCAGGCTCCCGTCGCTGCGACTCTCCATGAATCGATGGAAACGAGCGTGCGCAAGGGCTTGGCCTTCCGCAATGGCTGGGGGGGCGACCGCACGCTTGCGGCCCATCCGGAGATGCGCGGCCGCGGGTTCGGCCGTCTGCTTTTGAATAGATGCCTCAAGGCGCCCAGCCGTCGTGGCGCTCGTGAGCATCCATACGGCCGCCGTTATGAAGGTCGCGTGCCACCAGTATGAGAGAAGCGGCTTTGTCCGCTGCCCCAGATAGGACCTGCTCGCATCTGATATCTTCACCTGGGAAAGGGCGTCGGGTGACAAGCAGGTCATCGCCTATCGGCTGGATCTAACTGCGCCCTCGTTCGGCGACATCTGAAGGGCTCTGAGAGCCTCCCAATTGCACTCCATAGTGCGCCAGAGTACCCCGCAAACTCGAACTCTATTTGCTTGCCGAGCGACCGCATCCAAATTGAACGAAGAGAGCACCCTGACCTTGATCAACTATAGCGAAGAGCAGAGGGCCTACCGAATCTTTCAACCTACGATATGGCCGCCGAGTCGCCTCACTCCCACTCGATTGTTCTAAATCTAGTTAGGCCACTGATATAACTAGGTTTTTTACTCGTTGCCGCGCAAGAAGCCGACCCATGGGCCGTCAAAACGTTACAGTCTTGATTTCAAAGGGAAAAATAGCATGAAAATTTTTGGTGCGGTTTCCGTATCTATCGAAGTCGATCGCCTTTCCGGACCCACTTGGGCAACTCAGGTGGGTTTCACAGCGAACGAAGAAAGTACCGTCGCTAACTTTCATACCACAGCGCGCGCCACAACGCGACCCGCCGCGCCAGCGTCATCCAAGCGCCATGCCTCTCCGTCTGTAGGTGAACGGATATCGCTGGCAGTGCAAACTGGACACTCCCGGCAGCATAAACTGGACACCTCAAGACCCACCCGCTCCGAAGGAGCGACAGCACGGTTCAAGGTGCAATGTCGCGCCCTCCACTTGCTGAACTTCTTCCCGGAGGGGGTCGCGGCAAGGAAGCCGGTGCTGGTTTATCAGAAGGCCTCGCAGGCGGCAGCGGCGGAATAGTCAGAGCCAGCGGCGAACCTCGGCCTTGTAGCGGCGGTAGTCGTCGCCGAACTTCGCTTCGAGATAGCGCTCCTCGCGGGCGATCACCTGCGTTAACGAAGGGCGGAGGGAAGCGCACACCCGCGCTGTCCGGTTCGACGGCCATGCTCATCCTCCAATCTGTGCCTTCAAACCAGCATCGACTGCTGGGCGAAAATACCCGCCATCGCGCCTTGCCATGATGCCGTGGTGACCGAGGGCATGAGGGGGTTGGCGAGGTCGCCGGCGGCGTAGATGCCGGGCATGCTGGTTTCGCGGCGCTCGTCGACCTTGAGGGCGACGCCGAGGGGCGTATCGACCGTGGCGAGGCCCAGTGATTCATGCAGGCTTGCGGACGGCTTGTTGCGCGGATGCGCGAACAGGATGTCGACCGCGACATCGGGGCCGGTATCGAGCTTGACGGTGGCGCTATGGCCCCCGTGATGGGCGATCTCGGTGATCCGGCCCTCGACGACAGGTATGTTGCGACGCGCCAGATCGGCCCGGATATCGGGCGGAATGTCGTGACCATCGGCGAAGAGCGTCAACCTGTCGGTCCAATCGTGGAACAGCCTGACCTGATTGTGCGACTGCGGGCCGGACCAGACGAGGCCCCAATGCTGGCCGGCGACTTCAAAGCCGTCGCAATAGGGGCAGGGCACGATGGACGTGCCCCAGCCTTCGGCAAAGCCCGGAACATCAGGCATCTGGTCGGCGACGCCATAGCTCAGGATCAGGCGGCGCGCCCCAAGGCTTTCGCCATCGCCAGTGAGGACGGAGAAATCGTCGATGGCGCCGGAGACGCTGTCGGCCCGGGCATTGACCAGCCTGATCGTGGGATAGCGCGCCAGCTGCTGCCGCGCCTCAGCCAGGATGTCCAGCGGTGGCTGGTGATCGTGGCCGAGCAGACCATGCGAGTGGCCGGCGAAGCGGTTGCGCGGCAGGCCGGTATCGAGAACGGTGACCTTGCGGCGGGCACGGCCGAGCTGCAGGGCGCCGGCGAGACCGGCAAAGCTGCCGCCGATGATGATGACGTCATCCATGGTGATGGGCTCCGTGTTGTGGTTGGGCTGGGCTTGGCTTGCGCATTTCAGATACTACATGGTATCGTAATTCAAGAATTAGGATACTGTCAAGGACTGGAATTGTTGTGAGCGAAAATAGTCAGGCCCGGCGCGGCCGGCCCGCCAACGAGACGCTTGGCCAAACGATAGTCGACGCCGCGGGCGAACTCTTTGCGGAATTGGGTTTTCAAGCGACGACATTGGACAAGGTCGCCCAGCGAGCGAAGATATCCAAGCTCAGCATCTATCGGCACTTCGAGAACAAAGAGGCGCTGTTCAGCGCGGCCTTTGCGGCCCGCTGCCATCAGTTTGTACCACAGGCCCTTTTTGAAGGCGTCGACGGTTCGGCCGAAGAGCAGCTCATGGCGGTGGGATCATCCCTGCTTCGCACGCTGTTGCGCCCGGACGTCCGCAGTGTCGAAGCCATGGTCATGGCCGACAGGACGAGTCAAAAGTCGTTGAGCAAGCTCCACTATGAAGCCGGCCCCGCCCATGTCATCGCCCAAATCGAGGCCCTGTTGCGCCAGTTGCACGCGAAGGCGGTTCTGAACGTGCCCGATCCTCTCCGGTCTGCCCGCTTGTTTGCCGCGCTTTTCAAAGGATCCGATCTCCTGATTATCGCACGCTTCGATCAGGCGAGAGCAGAGGACGACAACGAAATCGAATCCTATTGCCGGTCGGCCGTCGCCATGTTCATCGCCGCGCACGGTGGCAACGACCACGCGGGCGGATAAGCATTTGATTGCTCCGGGCAGCTTGGCCGGGACCGTGGTCCAGGCGCTTCGTCATATTGGGCCGGCGCGCGCGGCCGAGCTTGCACAGATCGCGGCACCTCATCTTTCTCCCAACGATAAAAGACGCTCGCATCTACCGCGGTCCAAGCTCCCGCCTGGATGCGGTCGACGCTTCTCTTCATTGCAGATCCGGCAGCAGTCGGGACAACATTTGATAGGTGATGCGACGGTGCCATCCGACGATATGCGATCGGGTCCGGAACATCGATCGGTACCGCAGCCAAAGCCGAAACTATGTATGTCGATAACTAAAGTACCGTCAGCGCGGAAATGTCATGCTACGAGGCATTTTCGTTATATATTTCAAGTGTTGACACACAGAAAAGTACCGTCAAACCCTAAAAACGAATGACGGTACTTTTTAGAATGCTCTGTCGGATACGAAAAACACCGTCAAAAGTACCGTCAAAGTGATCTGCTACAAGCTGCGAGCCGCGCCAGCGCTCCGATAAACTTAACGATTTCAATGGTTGATAGATTTGTCAATTCCATTGATAATGTGCCTTGGCTAGCAGTCTGCCCTGCCCGCAAATCATTGTATTTTCTGCGAAATACTACGCTAGAGCCGCCTATCATCGCCGTTCCCCTCACCCCACTCAATCATCAATTAAGGCCGTACATGATTGTTTCAATTACTTAATTTAAGTCACACAACCAGTGAGTACCGTCAAAAATACCGTCAGATTCTTACGCTGTTGAAAAGACTGAGGTCGTGTCCCACCGCGTGGTGTAGGTCGGCGATAGCGAAGCCGCTCGCGAGCGCCCTCAACAGCGCTGTAGCGAGCGAGCGGCGCAGCGGCGGTCATCGATGTTCTTCGGTAGGGTTGGGTTGCTGACACAACCTGATTCGAAGGAACCACCGATGACCAACGACATGATGAACCTGCGCACGCTCGTAGAGAAGACCCCCGATGCCGATATCCTGCGCGAGATGATCGGCTTTGCCGCCGAGCGGCTGATGGAGCTGGAGGTGGGCGCCGCCACCGGCGCGGCCCATGGCGAGAAGAACCCACTGCGGCTTGTCCAGCGCAACGGCTACCGCGACAGAGACTGGGAGACGCGGGCCGGCACCGTCGAGCTGCGCATCCCCAAGCTCAGGAAGGGCTCTTACTTCCCGAGCTTCCTTGAGCCGCGGCGCATGGCCGAGAAGGCGCTGATCGCCGTCATCCAGGAGGCCTACGTCCAGGGTATCTCGACGCGCTCGGTCGACGACCTGGTCAAGGCGATGGGCATGAGCGGCGTCTCCAAGAGCCAGGTCAGCCGGCTGTGCGAGGAGATCGACGGCAAGGTGAAGGCCTTCCTCGACAGGCCCATCGAGGGCGACTGGCCCTATCTGTGGATCGATGCCACCTACCTGAAGGTGCGCCGCGGCGGACGCATCGTCTCGGTCGCCGTCATCATCGCCGTCGGTGTCAACGCAGACGGCCGGCGCGAAGTGCTGGGCATGGAGGTCGGCACGTCTGAGGCCGAGCCGATCTGGACGGAGTTTTTGCGCAAGCTGACCCGCCGCGGGCCTGCGCGGCGTCAAGCTCGTCGTTTCCGATGCCCATGAAGGCATCAAGGCGGCCGTCACCAAGGTGCTGTGCGCGACATGGCAGCGCTGCCGGGTCCATTTCATGAGGAACGTGCTGGCGCATGCCGGCAAGAGCGGCCGCCGCGTCGCCTCGGCCTTCATCGCCACCGCCTTCGCCCAGGAGACGGCCGAGGCCGCCAGCACCCAATGGCGCGCCGTTGCCGACCAGATCCGGCCGAAGGTGCCCAAGCTCGCCACCATCATGGACGACGCCGAGCCCGACGTGCTTGCCTACATGACCTTCCCCAAGGAGCACCGTGCCAAGCTGCATAGCACCAACCCGATCGAGCGCCTCAACGGCGAGATCAAGCGCAGGACCGAGGTCGTCGGCATCTTCCCCAATGACGATGCCATAGTCCGTCTCGTCGGCGCCCTCCTGCTCGAACAGAATGATGAATGGGCCGTGCAGCGGGCGCGCTACATGACCCTTGAGACCTGATTGCCTCACTTGTTCCGGGTTTCAAGCGCCAACCCCTCAAGAAGATCGATGCCGACGCACCATCACTATTGAAGTTGCTGCAGCGCTGGCGCGACGAAGCCGGCCGGACCGGGCGCCAGATCAAGCGGATCGCCGTCGCCTATGAGGCGGCCGGCGACGGCTTCTGGCTGGCGCGCTGGCTGCGAGCGCGCGGTATCGAGGCTTACGCCATCCACCCCGCTAGCGTTGCGGTGTCGCGCGAGCACCGGCGCGCCAAGACCGATCGTCTCGACACCGAGCTTCTGATGCGCGCCTTTCTCGGCTGGCTGCGCGGCGAGAAGCGCCATTGCAGTATGGCGCCGATCCCGACGCTCGAAGAGGAGGACGCGCGGCGGCCGAACCGCGAGCGGGAGACCCTGGTCGGCGACAAGACGCGGATTATCAACCACATCAAGGCGATCCTCGCCCGCTTCGGCATCCGCAGCTTCCGGCTGAGCCTGCGCCAGGCGGCGGACAGGCTCGAGACCATCCGCACGGCGGAGGGAACACCGCTGCCGGACAACACTCGCGCCGAGCTCTACCGCTTCCTTGAGCGGCTCAGCCTGGTGCGCGAGCAGATCCGCACGATCGAGCAGGAACGCCTGCGCCGACTCGCCGCGGCTCCGGCTGCGGCGAACGGCCCGCACGCGATGGTTCGCCTGCTGGCGCGGGTCATCGGCGTCGGTGTCGAGACGGCGGACATGCTGGTCCACGAGATGCTGTCCCGCAAGCTGCGCGATCGCCGCGCCGTGGCGCGCTATGCCGGTCTCACGGGGTCGCCGGACGAGAGCGGCAAACGCCGCCGCGAGAAGGGACTAGCACGCGCCGGCAACGCCCGCGTCCGGCGCGGCATGATCCAGTTGGCGTGGCGCTTTCTCCGGTTCCAAAAGGACAGTGGTCTCGCCCGATGGTTCCAGGCGCGCACGGCCGACGGGCGCAAAACCACGCGCAAGACGATGATCGTGGCGCTGGCGCGCAAGCTGCTGATCGGGTTGTGGCGTCTCGTCATCACGGGCGAGCCGCCGCAGGGCGTCACCTTACGTGCGGCGTGATGGGGGCACGCAGGATAGAGGAGAACACAACCCAATTGGCGGCCCCGGTAGCGGGGTCTGCCGATGACGATCCGAGGTAGCGGCAACCCGAATTTTCACATGGTCATTTCATTCGATCCGCCTAGTAGAATGGGTCCGCCGCCCCGGAGCTTCGCCGCCGATGCGCATGGCTGCATCATGGTTTAGATCCAACTGAGATCTACCGAATACAAGTCTGCCCCGCGACCTCCGCGCCTGGGCCTCATGGCGAACTCCCCTCGGAACTGTCGTCGGCTGCCGAATGGCGCGCGCCCGATCTTTCAAGCCTGCCGCCCGTGCTCGTGACCGTCAAGGACAAGTCCGCTGCGCGATGGGCCCCCGGCCCATCCTTGACCGCCACTGCGCGCGGCGGCCAGTTCGAAGTCAAGGTCGGGACGAGGAGATGGTCACCAGTTGGCCGAACAAGGAGATGAGGAAACGAAGCAAGATCAAGCTTGACAATCATCGCCCCATACAGGTGAAAGTCTGACATTTGGTACCCCACGCGTGGAGCAGCTTAGGCTGAAAGAGCACGTTGCACGACAAATAAACCGCCTATCAGCTAACCACGGACCAGATGGAAGGTCAGCCCCGCAAGGCGGTTTTGGATTTCCCCGAGACCTTGCCCAGTTCCGCTTCCCATAGATCGAAGGGGCTCGCGACAATGGCCACGGACTTTTCCTGACGCAGCGCGGCGCGGCTTCCAGCATCCTTGCCACGAACCTTGTCTCGACCTTCCACAATTCGGTCATGGCGGTGATCGAACCCGTCGCGGCCCTGCGAGATCCCGCTGATGTGCAGGTCGTAGAATTTGCGCCGCAGGTGAGCCCAGCACCCGGCGAGCCGGATTGTTTCATTGCTGCCGGCTTTGTCCCGTGCCTTGACCAGGTTGGTATAGGCCGAGTAGCCATCCACTTGCAGGATACCGCTGAACCCGGCGAGGTGGCGCGCGTGAGCGAATGGCGGATGCCGGTCACAACTCCTGGCGCTCTTTAACTGCCAAACCAAGCGCTTGGCTGAGTGGCACCGCCTTGGAGAACAGGAAGCCCTGAGCGGTTTTGCAGCCAAGCTTGTGCAGAGTTTGCCGATCCGCCTCTGTCTCGACGCGCTCGGCCATGACCTCGATCCCGAGCGTCCGACCAAGATCGATCACGGTTTTGACAAGCAGCCGATCCTCCCGCGATTTGGCTAAACCGCGAATGAAGCCCTGGTCTATTTTCACCTTCCTTATCCGACTGTCCTTGAGCGATGCCAACGTGGAAAAGCCGGTGCCGAAGTCATCGAGCGCGATGGAAATGCCGGCATGTGAAAGCCGTCCGAGCTTTTCATCGACCCTGTCCGGGTCCACGGGCGATTCTTCTGTTATCTCAATTTCGAACATCGTTGCAGGGAGGTCCTTTGCCGCCAGACCATTCAGAACCATTTCGTCGATATCGCCGGCCTCCAATTCGCGCGGTGAAACGTTCATCGCCACACGAACATCACGACAGTCAGCTTTCACCAAGGCGTCGATAAAAGCGCAACATTCGGAAAATACAGCTTGAGTTAGCAGCTGGAGCATTCCGGTTTCGCGTGCCGCTGTCATGATTTCGGGCGGAGAGATGGAACCGTGAATCGGATGGGACCACCTTAGCAACCCTTCAAAACCGATCACAGCTTCGGTGTCGAGTCTTACGATTGGCTGGAACCAAGGGCCCAAGCTTCTCGTCTTTATCGCCGAATGAAGATCGCGTTCGATGGACTGGCGGCGTTGCAGTTCCCGGTCGAGCTCGGCATCGAACAGGCAAAATTCGTTCCTGCCACGGCGCTTAGCTGTGTAAAGGGCGATGTCCGCCCGCAACAACATTTCCGTCAGCCCCGGGTTTTTAGCCGAGTATATTCCTATGGATGCCCCGATCCGGACGGAGGCGACGCCAGGATAGGGGCGAGCAAGCTTGGATATGAGATTGGATGCGAGATTGCTGGGAGAAGGCGAATTTCTAAGCGAGGAAAAAACCAGCACGAATTCATCGCCACCGATGCGGGCGAGCGTTGAGCCCTCCGGTGCTTCTTCCTCTATTCGGCGGGCGATCCTGGCAAGCAGCTCGTCACCCGTTCTGTGACCGTAGGTATCGTTGACAGATTTGAACCCATCCAGATCAATCAGCATGGCCACAAAGGGTCCATCAGTGTTCTCAAACTGATCGATTGCATGTTCGAGGCCGCGCCTGTTGAGGAGCGCGGTAAGATGGTCCTCCCTGGAATTGCGCTCCATTTCCGCGGCAAGCCGCTCGGCTTGATGTCTCAGGCGGCTCGCGTCACGGAAGCGCGCTTGTCCAACGAACGAGGCTCGAGCCAGGCCGCCCTCGAAAAGCAGGACGGCAAAAGCCAGAATGTAGTTTTCCAGGGTTCCCTTCGTCAGCAAGCATGCGGCGGCAATGAGGAGTGGCGGTGTGATGAAGTATATCGCTGCCGCAGCATATGAGCTGCCGTACGTGACCGCGCCAGCTGAAATGCCCGCCAGAATTATTAGATGCAGCGATGCTTGAGACGTCGTGTACCCAGCCGTTAGGACGGCAAGGAATGACCAGGTGAATCCCGCCAGAAGAGCAAGCCTGCCAAACCAGCGAAGCCGCAGCCAAACCCGTGTCAGATCATCCTGGACTCCGGGTTCCTTCAGCTGATGACGGGCGAGTGCAAGGCGGGCGGCATTTATCGCATTAACGACCGAAAACCAGGCCGCGCCAGCAAGACCGTTCCCGGAAAGGGCCTGCACGGTCAAAATCAGCCCGGACAGCACAATGCTTATCGGCATTGAGACGAAAAGGCCTGCCCTCAGATCAGCGAGCTGGTCCTGAAGGATTCTCGCCTCCAGCGGATCTTCTTTTTCCAGGGCTGGACGGGTCAGCTTGCTTACTCCTGCTTGTCCGCAGCCTATGCAGCCCCCCTGAAGGACGGGGTTAATTCTTCAATCGGAGATCAGCGTCGGGAGCAGGATTACTCCGGCGCATGATGCACTCTCTCCCATCGCTCGCCCAGCACATCGCGCAAAATGCAACTGCTGGTGCAGTATCACCGCTGGAGCTCCGCCGAAATCCCATGCCGGACAAGGGGAACATGTTGGGCAAAGCGAAGCCCCAGATGCCTTGCAAGCCGTGCCGCCAGGTGGTCTCTGGAGTAGAGTCCAACCAGTATGTTCGTTGCATGGTAGAGCGGCGCCGCCGACAGGCGCAGCCGCCTTTCGTATATGTGCAGCATGTCGGGGTCGCCAACATTGCGGCCGTCGCGGCACGCAGTCATGATTCCACGGGCGAGTTGCTTCTGGCTGCTGAGACCGATGTTGAATCCGTGAGCGGTCACCGGGTGCATGCCGATGGCAGCGTCGCCGATGAGTGCGGCGCTCGGGGCCCGGAATTTGTGCGCCCAGGTCGTGACCAGCGGATAGGTATGGCGCTTGCTTGCCAAGGTCATTTTTCCAAGGCGCCCTCGACACAGTTTCGTCAACTCCGACAGGAACAAATCGTCATCGAAGGCAAGCAGTCTATAGGCCTCGTTTGAGCGCAATGTGAGCAGCAGCGACGACACGCCCTCCGCGAGGGGCAATATCGCTATCGTCTGATGGTGATCGAACCATTCGATGGCGATCTGGTGGTGGGCGCGCTCGTGCCTCACTCGGCAAATCAGCATCGAGTGGCCAAGCCGGTTGATATCGGCGCCGATGCCCAGCAGATCACGCGTGGCGGACAAACGCGAATCCGCGGCAACAACAAGCCGAGCAGTTAAACGCGCGCCATTAGAGAGCGTTACGACTGCTCCTTCTTGGCTGTTTGTTGCATCGACGACCGAGTGGCCGCACAACAGCCGGGCGCGATCCTGCAAGCGGACGATTTTGAACAGCGCCTCGCGGATCCGGCAATTTGGAACCAAAACCCCCAGCGGTTCTCCAGAGTTGCTGGGAGGATCGAAACGAAGAGCGAATGCGCTCGAGCCGTTGAGCACGCGCGCGCCTTGAATTGCTGATTTGTCCGAAGCCGGGATGACATCCCAGGCGCCGAGCTCGCGAAGGGTTCTGATCGAAGCGTTGGTCAGCGCGATTTCGCGACCATCGAAAGCCGGATTCGCCAGACTATCGAATGTGTTCTGTTCAACAACTGCCACCTTGAGTTCGCTTTGGGCAAGCGACGCAGCGAACGAAAGGCCGACCGGCCCGGCTCCAACGACAACGATGTCAAAATTGTCGTCAGAGCCCATCAGCGTGCCGCCATCCCGTCGGCTATCCTCGTGTAACGGTGGAACTGAGCCGACTGACATCCGCTGAGCTCCGTGCCCGCCGCATTGCCTAAAGGCGCTGGGCCGGGGGATTCGCATGGATCGGCAACGAAGCACGCAACCCGCTCAGAGGTGGATGCGGCTAACCGATCCCGCCCTTTCGCCGCGCAGCCGCGCAGATCGCCGCCAGCAAGCGAGACACTCGCGACGCTGGTCAGCCACGGCCGCGCCGCATCGATCGCCACATTCCACCTGGAACCCGTGCGCATAACTACTCACGCTCCACGACGTTGAAGCGGTCCTTCCTACGAGGATATAAGAGATAGCGCTCTCGCTCCTCGTCCCAGCCAAGGTAGCGGAAGTTTCCGTGCACGACCGCGCATATCTCATCAAGAACCTGCTGCATGGCTTCGATGTCGATGTCCTTGCAATTCAGTCCCCGATAGAGCAAAGCCCACGCGGCGACATAGTCGTCGAAATAGCGCGCGTCACTCGAACCAATGATCAACGTCGGGCGCTTGGCCGATCTCGAAAACGCACGGCCCAACGCGTATGATGCTCCGCAGCACATTGACATCACGAGGATCTTCGGCGCTGGATCCGAGCCTTGGAACATTTCTACGAAGTCAGCCCAAAGAAGGCTACCTCGCCCACTGGACGAAGCGATCCCGTCTCCATTGCCGTGCCCAGCGATGTGAAGCACGTCGCACTTCGCCTTGTTCGCTTGGACTACAGCCTCACGAAAATGCTTTCGGTCCAAAGCAATGTGGAGCTCCGCGCGGATGTTGACAGTCTTTAGCATCTTCTGTGTGATCGGTCCGTCCGCCCTGTCGGCGAAGTAGTCATTCGCGTTGTGGCAGTCGATGATGTGAACGGCGCTCATGGGATTCTGCCTATTATTATCGTCGTGACGAGTGGATACCACGTGCGGAACACCGTGATCTGCGCTGAGTTTCGGTGACCGCATTGCTGCAAGGCGCAGGGCCGGAAATTGGCATGGATCGGCAATGAAGCATGCAACCCCATCAGAGGTGGACGCGTCTGGCCGCGATACATAAGTCATGCATTCTCCTTCGAAGACTGGCCTATAAAGCACCACTGATGCGAATATGACCCTGATCTGGATCAGCCAGGGCACGATCAACCGGCACTGGTAGTTCACGCTCGGGTGATCGATCGCGACGCTCAACTTGTTACCCGTGCGCACAGTGCGAAGCTCGTCCGGCCGCGCGAGGTACTCTCGCGGCATCAGCCGCCTCATACTGGGTGCATGGGAAGGCAGTCCTTCGCACGACAGTGGATTTTCACAAATCAATGTAGTGCGCAGCTTAGGTCAAGCTGGTCATGGAGCATGGACAGCTTGCTCCGACCGAGCCGGCTCGACTGACGAGCGGGATCCGCGCATCTTATGCACAGCGGATTGAAATCAGCGTCCCGGTTTGTCGTCCCGATCAATTAGTATCCGCTCGGCGGCTCCGTCGAGATCTTCGTATTGACCGCTTCGCAATGCCCAGACGAAGCCGGACAGGCCCAGTGCACCCAGAAAAAGGGCCACTGGTATGAGATAGAGCAAGGTCGTCACGAGGATTGTGCCGAATAGCCGACTGCGGAGCGTCTGACTGTTTGAATAACTTGCACCGTCGCATTCGCCATGAAGCCGTGCAAGCGCAATGCGTTTCCAATAACAAGCAGCGATGAGGCAGACATGGCAATCGCCGCTATCAAAGGCGTGACGTGCCCGAGGATGGCGATTGGTACTGCCACCGCATTGTAGACGATTGCGATTGCGATGTTCTGCCGGATCAGGTTTCCTGCCTTGCGCGAGACGCCCAGGGCGAGCGGCACCGCCAGGAGGCTTTCGCGCAGGAAGACGAAGTCTGCCGCGTTGCGGCCAATGTCGACGGCGGTGGCCGGTGCGATCGAGACATGCGCCGCGCTCAGGGCCGGCGTATCGTTGAGGCCGTCGCCAACCATCAGAACCTTGTGCCCAACTTTCGCGAGGGTTTCGATGCGTTCGAGCTTGCCCGATGGCAGCAGGCACGGAACGAAGTCGTCGATATCCAGCAGCTTTGCCACTTCGGCGCAGGCTGCGGCGGTATCGCCCGACAGCATTTGCATCGACACCCCGGCATCGTTCAATCGCTTGATCGCCGCCGCCGCGTCGGCGCGCAGCGCATTCTCGAAATCGAAGGTCGCGACAATGAACCCGTCTTTTGTCAGGGCCGTTCCACCATAGCCATGTTTGCCTTCACCTCCGGTCCGGGCCTTCCATCCAGCCCATCCGCGTCGACCCAGCCGCCAGGTGCTTCCGGCGACAGTGGCTTCGATCCCGAACCCCGGATGCTCTGTGACGGCATCGAATTTGTGTTGCCCGCCAGGAGCGGCAAAGCCGGTCATGGCCTTTGAAAACGGGTGACGCGAATGCGCGGCCATGTCGGCGGCGATTGCCAGCATGCCCGGATCAATCGAGTCCGCATTGACCAGCCGGGGCTGGCCGAGCGTGAGCGTGCCGGTCTTGTCGAACACGGCAGTATCGATCGCCGCGAGGCGCTCCATGGCCGAACCGTCCTTGACCATGATACCGCTCTCGAAAAGCCGCCGCGCCGCGACCACTTGGACGATCGGCACGGCGAGGCCGAGCGCGCAGGGGCATGTGATGATGAGAACAGCGATGGCGATCGTCATCGCCCGGTGCCAGTCGCCGGTCGCCGCCATCCAGCCCAGGAATGTCACGAAGGCGGTGAGATGAACCAGGGGCGCGTAGAGTGCCGACACGCGATCAGCGATGCGGCGATAGTGCGCGCGACCGCCCTCGGCGGATTCCATCAGCCGAACCATCTCCGCCAGGAACGAATCCTTTGCGGCGGCTGTCGCCTGGATCGTCAGCGGGCCGGTAAGATTGAGCACGCCGGCCTGTACTGCTTCGCCCGGCGCCACGTTTTTCGGCGTGCTTTCGCCTGAGGCCAGCGAGCAGTCGAGATCCGACGTTCCCTGGATGATCTTGCCGTCGACGGGGATCCTCTCACCGGCCGCGATCAACAACCGCATGCCTGGTTCGATCTCGCCGACCGGCAGATAGTCGCGCGCGCCGTCGCCGCGCATCACCATGGCGCCACGCGCGGCCATCTGAGACAGGCCCTTCACGGCAGTCCGGGCACGCTCCCGCATCACATGATCCAGCGTGCGCCCGATCAAAAGGAAGAACAGCAGCGATACCGACGCGTCGAAATAGGCGTGGTCGCCATGATTGATCGTCTCATAGAGGCTCATGGCATAGGCGAGCGAAACACCGACCGCGATGGGCACGTCCATATTCATGCGACCATGGCGCAAAGCATTCCAGGCCGAACGGAAGAAGATTCCGCCGGCGAAGGCGAGGGCAGGAATGGCGATCAGCGCCGAGACCCAGTGAAACAGGTCGCGGGTAGCACCTTCGGCGCCGGACCAGACAGAGACCGAAAGCAGCATGATGTTCCCCGCCGCAAAGCCGGCAACAGCGACAGCGCGGATCAGTTCGGCAAGCGTCTTGTCCTTGTCATCGACCTCGGGTGTGAACAGATGCGCCTCGTAGCCCAGCCTGCCAAGCGCGGCGACGAAGGGTGGCACCTCGTCTCCTCGCCACCGGACCGCGACCCGCTTCGTCGACAGGTTGACGCGCGCGCTTTCGACGTGATCGAGCTTTCCAAGTGCCGCCTCGATCGTCTGGATACAGGCGGCGCAATGAACCGTCGGCACTGAAAGATCGGTCTGCCGAAGATCATCGCCAAGCGATCGGCTCGCCAACCTGATCTCCTGGCTGGATGGCAGGACCGACGTGGCGCCGTTCAGATCCAGCGCCATTTCAGCGCCCGGTGCACAACAGCTCATTGCAGCGCTCCATGAGAAATCATAATCCTGCGGACGTCGCGATAGGGTCGTGTCAGGCCGGCATCGGTGTCGACTTCGACGATCCAGACGCCGTCCTTCGGCATATGCTGGGCGGCGAACTCCTGGCCGGAGGCGAGGGCGAGCGTGACGGACTTGTCCTCTTTCTCGTAGGCGGGATGACGAAACAGCACCTTGACGCTGTGCAGAGGAACCGGCTTGCCTGCAGCGTCGGAGAGGCTGTAGCGGACTTCGCCCCATGCGATGGTGAGCTTGCCGGTCCAACCGAGCGCTGCTTGAGCGCGGCCGGCCTCGGCCTCCTTGTTGAATTGCTGGCTGGCCACATAGGTGTTCTCGACGACGAGGCCGGTCCAACTCGTATTGGCGAGCGTGGCCATGGTCAGGTTGACCGCGATGACCACCCCGAAGAAGGTGAGAATGATGGCCAGCATGTGCCTGCCGGTGAATTCGCGAGGCTTTTGGGCATTGGCGGTCATTTGGCGGCCTCTGGCGCGTTGAATGTGGCGGCGTACTCGTTCGACTCGAAGTTCGCCTTATCCTCGACACGGAACTTGAAGGTCTGTGCCGGGGCGTGGATCTGGTCCGCCGGTTGGCGAACGAAGACCTTCAACGTTTTCAGGCGGTCGGGTTCGACCGGGATGGCGAAAGACCGGCCGGCCGGGATGTCGTCGCCGTCGACGACCATGTCGGCACCCTCCAGACCCTGCATGGTGACGACGATTGTCCTTAGCTCAGGGATCATGTTGAGCAGCTTGACGCTATAGCCATTGCGGATGGAGCCATCGGATAGTGTGACGAATTGCGGATTGCGGTCATGCAGCACGTTCAGTTCTAGCCGATCGCGCGTCAGCAGCGAATAGAGCAGGCCCAGCCCGATCAGCGACCACAAGCCCATGTAGACGTAGGTGCGCGGCCGGAAGATCTTGCGAATGTGAAAATGCGCCACCTGATCGGAGAAGGTGCCGACAGCAGTCCTGACCAGCGACGGATTGATTGAACTGGAGCCGCCTGCGGTCGCCAGCATCATGTTGGCGTTGTAGTCGGAGAGCGTCGCGTAGGAGATCAGCCCACGCTCCTTGCCGAGCTTGTCCATGACGCCGTCGCAGGCGTCGATACACAGCGCGCAGGTAATGCATTCGAGCTGCTGGCCGTCGCGAATGTCGATTCCCATTGGGCAGACCGCGACGCAGGCATTGCAGTCGACGCAGTCGCCGACGGACTGCCCCGAGGCTTGCACCTTCTTGGCGTGGCGCGATCGCGGCTCGCCGCGCCAGTCATTGTAGGTGACGGTGAGCGAATTCTCATCGAGCATGGCTGCCTGGATGCGCGGCCATGGGCACATATAGGTGCAGACCTGTTCGCGCATCAGGCCGCCGAAGGTGTAGGTCGTCGCCGTCAGCACGGCGATGGTGATGTAGGCGACAGGTGCGGCGGTACCGGTGAAAAGCTCGCCCACAAGTGTTGGTGCATCAGCGAAATAGAAAATCCAGGCGCCACCGGTCGCCGCCCCTATGACAAGCCAGATGGCGTGTTTCGAGACCCGCAGCATCAGCTTGCGGGCGGTCCAGGGGCCGGCATCGAGTTTCATGCGGGCGTTGCGGTCCCCCTCAATCGCACGCTCGACGACAAGGAACAGATCGACCCACACGGTCTGCGGACATGCATAGCCGCACCAGGCACGGCCGACAGCAGAGGTAATCAGGAAAAGTCCAACACCGGCCATGACCAGGAGGCCGGCCACATAGAAGAATTCCTGCGGCCAGATCTCGATGAAGAAAAAGTAGAAGCGCCGATTGGTGAGATCGAGCAGCACGGCCTGGTCCGGGGCAAATGGGCCACGATCCCAATGCAGCCACGCAGTCAGGTAATAGATGCCAAGTGTGATCGTCATCACCAGCCATTTGAAGCGGCGAAAGTTGCCCGAGGCGCGCTTCGGAAAGATCTTTTGACGCGCGGCATAAAGGGGCTTGCGGGTTTTGGCGGCATTGACAGTTTCTGTTTCGAGCCGTGTCAACTGCGTCTTGTCACGCACGTGCAACTCCACTTTCCCAGCCAATGTCAGGGGCACCTGTCGAAAAGCCTCGCGGTAGGACAGCCTTGCCGGGTTGTGCAGATCGCATTAGGAATGGTGTCGAGGCCCGGCTCGCGCCGGGCCTCGTCCGCTTGGCAGGGGTGACCGAAGAATAGGGCTTCCATTCCTATTCTCCGCCGCCAAGCGAATGGACATAAACTGCAAGTTCCTTGACCTTGATCTCGCCGAGACGGCCAACCCAGGCCGGCATGACGCCCTGCTTTGGCGCACGAACCTGGGCGGCGATGGCCGTCTCGCCGGACCCGTAAAGCCAGATCGCGTCAGTCAGGTCGGGGGCGCCGAATTCCCTGTTGCCTTTTGCATTGTCGCCGTGACAAGCGACGCAGTTCTCGGCAAAGACCTTGGCGCCGGGTTGGATCAGACTTGCATCGCGGACCTTGCCGGAAAGGCTGGCCACGTAGGCGCTGACTTGTGCGATCTGGTCGGCGGTGATGATGTCGCCGAAGGCCGGCATTTCTGACAGTCGCGTGTCCGGATCGGAAGCAAAGCGGAGGCCGTGCGTGATCGTCTGCTTGATCTGGTCGGGGCTGCCGCCCCAGAGCCAGTCATCGTCATTCAGGTTGGGAAAGCCCTTCGATCCCTGAGCGCCGGAGCCGTGGCATTGCGTACAGTTGACCTTGAACGCGGCAGCCCCGGCAGCGACCGCGAATTCGCGCAAGGCATCATCGGTCAAGATCTCCGAGACGCTCTTTGCCTGGATGGCTGCAACATACTTGCCCTTGGCGGCCTCGGCCGCGGCAAGGTCGTTCTTGACGTCCTTACGGCTTGAATAGCCGAGCATGCCCTTGGTTGCCGAGGTCAGCATCGGCCATGCCGGGTATGCGGTCGTATAGACGAGCGCCCACGCTATGGTGACGTAGAAGGTAATCACCCACCATCGCGGCAGAGGATTGTTGAGCTCCCTGATGCCGTCCCATTCATGGCCGGTGGTTGAGACGTCGGAGACCTCATCGATGTGCTCGTCGCTCATGATCACTCGTCCTCGAGCGGAATGCGGGCAGCTTCGTCGGCCAGCCTTCGGCTGCCGGGGCGTAGGGCAAAGGCGATGCACCCGACGAAGAACAGCGCCATCGCAACCAGGCCCCAGCTGTCGGCAAACGCCCGCATCAAATTGTAGGTCATCAGCGTTCTCCTCAGCGGTAGCCGGCGGCTTCGTCGTAATTTTTGAAGTCGACCAGTGTGCCAAGCATCTGCAGGTAGGCGAGCAGGGCATCCATTTCGGTGACCTGTTGCGGGTTGCCGTCGAAGTCGCCGATCTTGACTTTGGGGTAACGCGCCTCAAGGCCTGATGTGTCGGCATTGGGATCGGCCTGCGCCGCCAGATCCGCATTGGCGTGCGCGATCATGTCATCGGTGTAAGGGACGGCTACACGCCTGTTGGCGACCAGATGCGTCGAGAAATCCTTCACGTCGATCGGCGTGTCTTTCAGGAACCCATAGCTCGGCATGATCGATTCCGGCACCACCGAGCGCGGGTCGGTAAGATGCGCGACATGCCATGCATTCGAGTAGCGGTCGCCAACTCTGGCGAGATCCGGCCCGGTGCGCTTCGATCCCCACTGGAAGGGGTGATCGTACATGGACTCGGCAGCCAGGCTGTAGTGGCCATAGCGCTCAACTTCGTCGCGGAACGGCCTGATCATCTGGCTATGGCAGAGAAAGCAGCCCTCGCGCATATAGATGTTGCGCCCGACAAGTTCGAGCGGCGAATAGGGGCGCATGCCTTCCACCTTCTCGATCGTATTGTCGAGATAGAAGAGAGGCGCTATCTCGACGATACCGCCGACCGTCACCACGAGCAGCGAGCCAACGAGAAGAAGCGTGGCGTTCTTCTCGATGATTGCGTGTTTGTCCATCAAGCCCATTACCTGGCTCCTGATCGCGCAGGTCGGATGGCGACGGGGCTCGGCATCGGCTCCTCCTCGCGCTGGTGGCCGAGGATGGTCATGGTGATGTTCCAGGCCATGATCAGGGCGCCGGAGAGGTACATGGCCCCACCGATGGCGCGCATGACGTAGTATGGGTGCATGGCAGCGACGGTTTCGGCGAAGGAATAGACCAGGAAGCCCTGCTGGTCGTATTCACGCCACATCAGGCCCTGCATGATGCCTGACACCCACATGACCGAGGCGTAGACGACGATCCCGAGTGTCGCCAGCCAGAAGTGCCAGGTGACGAGCCGCAGCGAGTAGAGCCGGTGACGGTTCCAGAGCTTCGGCACCATGTAGTAGATTGCGCCGAACGAGATCATGCCAACCCAGCCGAGCGCGCCCGAATGGACGTGGCCGATGGTCCAGTCGGTATAATGCGACAGCGAATTGACCGCCCTGATCGCCATGATCGGGCCTTCGAAGGTCGACATGCCATAGAAGGCGACGGCCATCACCATCATGCGGATGATCGGATCGGTGCGCAGCTTGTCCCAGGCGCCGGACAGCGTCATCAGGCCGTTGATCATGCCGCCCCAGGACGGCATCCACAGCATGATCGAGAACGCCATGCCGAGCGTCTGCGCCCAATCTGGCAAGGCGGTGTAGTGCAGGTGATGCGGGCCAGCCCAGATGTAGAGAAAGATGATCGCCCAGAAATGGACGATCGACAGCCGGTACGAATAGACTGGCCGGTTCGCCTGCTTGGGCACGAAATAATACATCATGCCAAGGAAGCCGGCGGTGAGAAAGAAGCCGACCGCGTTGTGGCCGTACCACCATTGGGTCAGCGCGTCCTGGACCCCGGAAAAGGCGGAGTAGCTCTTGGAGCCCAGGAACGAGACTGGCATCGACAGGTTGTTGACCACATGCAGCATCGCGATGGTCACGATGAACGACAGGTAGAACCAGTTGGCGACGTAGATATGCGGTTCCTTGCGCTTCAGGATCGTGCCAAGGAACAGAATGAGGTAGGCGACCCAGACGATGGTCAGCCAGACATCCACATACCATTCGGGTTCGGCGTACTCGCGGCCCTCGGTGATGCCGAGCAGATAGCCGGTCGCGGCCATGACGATGAACAGCTGGTAGCCCCAGAAGACGAACCAGGCGAGATCACCGCCGAAGAGGCGGGCGCGGCAGGTGCGCTGCACGACATACAGAGACGTGCAAAGCAGCGCGTTGCCACCGAAGGCGAAGACGACACCGGATGTATGCAGCGGCCGCAAACGGCCGAAATTGAACCAGGGCTGGATGTTGAGATCGGGATAGGCGAGCTGAAGCGCGATCACCACGCCGACCAGCATCCCGACGACACCCCAGAACACGGTGGCGATCGCGCCGTAGCGGATCGGACCATCCATGTAAGCGGATGGGTCAATCGGAGCTGCTGGCTTGAACTCCGTGTTGCGCAACAGGATCGCAGTGAAACCAGCCACTGCGAAGAACAACACCCACATATGTCGGCGGAAAGGTTCATCCACGCCGAAGCCGGCGGCCACCAGGGCCGCAAAAGCGAACACGCTTAGAAGGACGATCTCGGTGCCGAATTTCATTGCAGATCCCGATCTCGAATCTGGTGGATGCCAAATCCGCAGCGCACTAATTGCGCAGCCGCCGCCCCCTCGCCCTGATCTATGTCAGGCCGCACGATTTTGTGTCGGCGGCGCAATCAGCAGGTGGCGAATGAACGAGGAACGCAGCGCGGGCTCACCCCCTCATGGAAGGCGTTCCCTGGGTTGGGCGGGCGCAGACGCGATCGATTGAGGCGAAAGCTGAGGCTCTGCGACGCGTTGGATGCTATTGCCGATGCCCTGCCAAACGTTGTTCGGATCCCATTGGAAACGAACGCGATCGTTCGGCCGAGCCGTGGCAGCTTAAGGACCGTGCTTCGCCGGTATGTGCCGAAACACACCTGGCGATTGGTCATCGTCCCTATCAAAGCCCGAAAGCTGTCTGTCTCGACCGTGACGCCGCTTCTTCGAAGGCGCGGCGACATCGCATTAGAAGGCAAGCACGGCCCGCCCCGGAGCCATGCGACATGGGCCTCGCCGCTTAGGGCCGCTCGCGTCCGCCGCCACAGCGCTTCTCCAGACGGCTTATGCTGTCCACCGTCACATGGCGTGCGTTCTCAATCCGAATCACCCCGTCAGCCCGCAATCGCGTCAGTTGGCGGCTCACGGTTTCGTTGGTAATTCCAAGGAAATCAGAGATTTCGGCACGCGTCAGCGGCAGATCGAAGGACGCTGACCTGGAAGCCGCGTCGAGACTGGAATCGATATTCCGGGCCATCATGAGGAGAAAACTCGCCACCTTTTCCGGAGCTGTCTTGCGCCCCAGCGTCACCATCCACTCGCGCGCCTCATCGAGTTCATTCAGCGTCTGTTTGAGCAGGCGATGCTCGAATTCCCGTGACGCCTTCATCATCCGTTCGACGGCCGCTCGCGGAAACGAGCACAGCGTGACTGCTGTTGCCGCTTCCGCATTGATCGAGCTTTCCACCTTGAAAGGACGTCCCAGAAAATCCGGTGCAAACTGGAGACCGACGATCTGCTGGCGCCCATCCGACAGGCTCTTTGATAGCTTTACCACGCCTGAAAGCACGTTCGAGTAGCTGTCGACGTTCTGTGCCTCGCCGGTCAACTCCATTCCTGACTCGATCCGGCGACGCGAGCAAGTCTTGGCGAGCCCAACCAAATTGTCTGGATCGAGCGCACCGCAGACACCGCGACGCCGTGCCTCGCAAGGGAGGCAAAGAACAGGAATGCCGGAAGTATGAATGTCTTGCCGAAAGGTCATGCGTTCGCTTTACCCGATCCTAACTGCCGGCAGGATACCCATCCAGGGTAGAGAAGTCCTGCGGCGGTTTGTCCATGCGCGCGGCTGATCGAGATCAGGGTCTGCTTCAGCGATGCGTGCAGTGTTCGGCGGGCAACACGGTGAACGCGAGATGCAATCGGAAATAGCTGTCAAACTCAGCGAGAACGTCCCACGCTACACAAGCTATCCGACGGCGCCGCATTTCCATTCCGGGGTCGATGCTGCCATTTACCGTGGCTGGTTGGAGGCGCTGGAAAGTGGCGACGAAATCTCGCTGTATTTGCACATTCCTTACTGCGACAAGCTCTGCTGGTTCTGCGCCTGCCACACCAAGCAGACGCACCAATATGAACCGGTGGCCGCTTATCTGCGCTCGCTGAATGCCGAAATCGTCACGATTGCCGGTCTGGTGAGCGGCAAGGCACATGTCCGTGCAATCCACTTCGGTGGCGGTTCGCCAACGATGCTGAGGCCCGATGACATGGTTGCTCTTGGAGCGGCCTTGCGGGACAGCTTCGACCTTCTCCCGGATGCTACGGTCAGCATCGAAATCGGAACCAACGACATGGACAAGGCGCGCCTTGATGCGCTTGCTCAAATCGGCGTAACGCGGGCGAGCCTCGGCGTGCAGGATTTCGATCCGCAAGTGCAAAAAGCAATTAATCGTGAGCAAAGTTTTTTGCAGACCAAGGCAGTCGTCGACGGGGTTCGTTCGCGGGGCGTTGAATCGGTCAATCTGGACCTGCTCTACGGGCTCCCGAATCAGACACGCGAGACGATCTGTTCCACGGTGGCGCAGGCACTGACCTTGGAACCAGACCGGATGGCTCTGTTCGGCTACGCACATGTGCCCTGGTTCAAGAAGCATCAGACGATGATCGACGAGGCATGGCTGCCGAGTCCCACCGAGCGTTTCGCCCAATCTCAACTCGCGGCGCGGGCAATTGTCGCTAAGGGATATGAGGCAATAGGACTCGATCATTTCGCGAAGCCCGACGATGCGCTGGCCATAGCGGCCCGCGCAGGGGTTTTGCATCGCAATTTTCAGGGCTACACCGAGGATCGCTGCCCGACACTGATCGGACTTGGCCCTTCGTCCATCGGTCGTTTTCGCCAAGGCTACGTGCAGAACATGGCTTCGACTGCCGGGTACGGGCGCATGGTTGCGGATGGCGGGTTGGCTGCCGTCCGGGGCGTTGCCCTTTCCGACGACGATCGCGTCCGTGGCTGGATAATCGAGCGGCTGATGTGTGATTTTGCCTTCTCGGCAGTCGATCTGGTGGAGCGGTTCGGCAAAGCCGGCGAGAAGCTCCTTCATCGCTCGAGGTCCATCGCCCTCCACGATCCTGCCCGAGCGCTTGAATTCGATGGCGACAGTTTCGTCGTACGGGCTGAAAGTCGCCCCTTCGTTCGAACCATCGCGGCCAAGTTCGATACATATTTCAAAGGGGGAACGGCGAGGCACTCGGTGGCGGTCTGAGCAAAGCACAGTGCGCTCGCCGTTTGGTCGATCGCGAACCAGCTGCGTTTCATTTTGACCGCTCATAGGCGACTACCGCATCCAATCGAAAATGCAAACTTAGGCTGTTGCGCGGTATTTCCTTCCACATCCTCTCTTACGCATACCTGCATTCCAAGGTGTTTGATCCTATGCTTCGCGAAGAGCAGGTAGGCCGCGACAGCTAGGCAATGTTCCAGCTGCCTCTAGCGGAGGAGTCACGATTTTTCGGCAAGCTCCGTCGGCAGACCTTCTTTTCGGGCCTTGGCAAAGGCTCGGTCGCCTTCCAGAAACGCCGCCAGCATGAAAGGGATGAGTTCTGCCACGGTTTCAGACTGACGATAGGTCTGACGGTAAAGTGCAGCATACTCCTTGAGTGTTTGGCCCAGCTCCGCGCTGACGGTAATGGTGATCTTCGAAGCTGTTCGGTCTGGAAGCTTTCCAAGTTTCAGGTCAGCCATGGTAACTCCTGCTCAACTCGCGTATGGCCGCAGCACGATGTCCTTGTGCACGATGACGCGCAGTGGCCAACCTGGGCGGACGATGATGGTGGGCTGGATATTGAGGTTTTTTTCGGTGATGCGCTGGCCGGCTCGACTGGCGTTCTGCTGGGCTGATTCCCGGATCGCCTTGACCAGATCGCTCTCGTTTTCGCCGAGGCTGAATTCCGTGCCGACACCGAGCAATGTGGCAAGCGCCACCCCCTTGATCAGCTGCCAGGTGTGGAAATCGACTTTGTCTTCCAGCCCTGCGTAGCCGGCGGTGTCGCTCGCGGGCAGATTGTCGATTTCGACCGACGAGCCGTCGGGCAGCAGAATGCGCTGCCAGACCAGCAGCGCTCGCTTTTGCCCGAACGCGACGACGCTGTCGTAGACGCCGATAAGACGTGAGCCCTGCGGAATCAGCAATATGTTGCCCGTGACCGTGTCGTGCACATTCTCGGTGACTTGCGCGACGACAAGGCCCGGCAAATCGGAATTGATGCCGGTGATCAGGCTGGCGGCAATCACGCTGCCAGCCATCAGTTGATACGGCGAGATCGGCGTCTGCAGCGCATGCGGATTGTAGATCCCGCCAGTGCTCCGCTGGCTGAGGAAATCAAGCTTTCGCTGCTGATTGTTCTGGTCGCCTTCCGCCGGCGCCACCGAGGCTGACGCGCGTGCTGCTTCGGATTGGGGAAGTGCCTCAAATGGATGCTGAGCAGTTTGCACGCTCTCACCGACATCTGTCTGTTGAGCTCGATTTTCGACGCGGAAAAGCACCTGCGATTCACGCGCTTCGATCGCCTGCTGCGCTAGACGCTGCTCCTCGGCCGAGATGTCTTGGCCCGGCACGATGCCGAGCTGGCGCTGCCGCTCGAGGATGGGGCGACCGAGGTCGCCCGGCAAAGGTGGCCCAAGGACGGGAGGCTTCGGCTTCATGCCGGAATAGTCATGGGGAAGCGTATCGAGTCCCTCGACGGTTGGTTTGCGCTCAGTGCTGTAGAGATCTTCCGCCTGATCCCTGATGCGAAGGGCCGGCCCCTGGAGCGCCATCATGGCAACGCCGAACACAGCGCCGGATCCGAGCGCTGCGATCGCGATGATCACACCGCGCCTGAACCGCACCACGCGGCGGGGAGAGGCCCGAAGCTGCAGTTCCTCGGGATCCAGTTTCGGCGGGATGCCAGAGCGGGAATTTTCGATCATGAGCCCTCACCTCACCGGCTGGAACGCGAAAAGAGCGAGATCCGCCGTAGCGGTTGCCTGTCGTCAATCCTGCTGATGCGGATCACCTGCTGCTGCTTGGTGCCGAGGCGAAGTTCGGCCGCGGCGAAGAGCCGATCGACGATGTAATAGTTGCCGCGCACGCGATAGTTGACGAGCTCGCTGCTCCCATCTGCGCCGACGATGAAGAGTGGTGGCGCCTCGCCCTGATCTATGCGACGAGGGAACTCAATATAGACCTTGCTGCCGTCGTCGAAGGCTCGCGTCGGTCTCCAGGGCGGTGTGTCGCCACTGATCGAGTAGCGAAAGCGAAGGTTTTCGAGCGCGATATTCGACGCGACCGGTGTAACTGCCTCGGCTTGAGCATTGCGCTGGCGAAGCGCGATGATCTGGTCTTGGCTGTAGGTCCAGGAGATTGCCGCCATTGCTGTCTTCTCGGTGCTTTGAAGCTGCAAATGATAGGTCCGCCGGTCCGTCGTAATGACGACATTGGTGGCAAGACCCGGCGCGAAGGGTTTCACCAGAACATGGGTGCGCTGATTGTCACCGGTGCCGCTTGCGGTATCGCCTATGACCCAGCGCACGGTGTCGCCAGCCGACACGGCGGTTAGTTTCTCGCCCGGCTGCAGAGCGATGTCGGTCACGCGCTCCGGCGCGGCATAGAGCTGATAAAGCGCGCCATCGGTGAAGGGGTAGACTTGCACGGCATTAACATACCCGTACTTGGTGGGTTGCTGGGTCGCGGCTTTGTTGGCATCAGCGACGCGTTCTTCAGGGGGGCGCTTGTCCTCGGCCTTGCCGGACTCGGGCTGCAATTGGCCAGGCAGCGGCAGTGGTTTTGGCACCTCGACAATTCTAATCGGCCTCTCCGGCGCCTTCTCGATCGCGGCCGGTTTGAAGTCAGCAGCGTCATAGGAAATCTCAGGCGGCGGCACCTTCTTCGATGCACAAGCGGAAACGACCGCTGCCGACACCGATAGGATCAGCACGGCACGAATCGGTGACATTTTATCTTTCATTGGTGGACTCCGTCGGAGAAAGGGGGGGTGGGACGGCGCTGTCGAGCTCGCGTGACCAGTCAATGGCGTTGATGAAGACGCCGAGCGGATTCTTGCGCAGCTGATCCGTATTGCTTGGCGAGCGGATCACGATCGTGAGGATCGCAGTCCAGCGCATCGTGCTGGCAAGGCTTCCGCGCTCAAACACCTGCTCGGTCCATTTGACCTGGAATGAACTTTCGGAGGCCCTGACCACGCTGGTGACCTGTACCGAGACACTGCGCGTTCCGATCTGACCGAAGGGGTCGTTCGCCTTGGCGTATTCGTTGAGGAAGAGCGCTGCGCGATCGCTAGCAAAGTCGTAAGCTGCCAACCAGTTCTGCCGTACCAAAACCGGATCGGTGGAAACGGAACGGACATTCTGGATGAAGCGGCCGAGATGCCAGGCGATCTGAGCATCCGAGGGCTCATAATTCCGGATTGCCGGCGCGACGGCGCGCGTCTCGCCGAAGCCATCGACCTCGACGACGTAAGGCACGACACGGCTTTGCATCGACTGCCATACGAGTCCGCCGGAAAGTCCGGTCGCCAAGGCCAGGCACCCAAGGGCCATGAGCCGCCAGTTCCTGGCCTGCAGTCGAGATGAGCCGATGCGCTCGTCCCACAGCTGGGCGGCTTTTTGATACGGCGTGACCGGTTCGGGTGTTTTGCCGTAACGGTGCACGGGTCGCTTGAAGAGCATCTAGTCATCCTTGTCGTTGAGAGAGGGGTTGGCGCTGCCTCCCGGCCGGTCTCCGTCTCGGACAGCTTGCATGGCAGCGTGGCGATGTGCACGGGCGGTCTGTTCAGAACGTAGGCGCCTTGCCCACGTCGGCGCCGAAACAGTGGCCGAACCGGCAGAGCGTTCGGTCATTGACGCGGTCGGCGTGCCGCCGGTCGCGGTCCACGCGGCATCGCGCCCGGCATCGGCGTTGCGCCCAACACTTGCAGTGGCGGATCGCGCTACGCGTATAGCAGCGCCGCCAGCGGCACTGGTTACACCATGCATTCCAGCAGCCACACCGGAGAGGCCAACGTCGGGCGAGGTTGCGCGCCCGATCTGCCAGGACGTGGAAGCAGCCGATCCCATTGTTGTGCCGGCGCGGATGGCGGCGAGACCGCCGCTGGTTGCCATACGCGCGCCAGAAAATGCCGTGCCTCCAGCAACGAGTGATACACCCGCTGCCGCCGCGGTCGTGCCGAGGGCGGCGCCCGCGCCAAGCTGCGGTGCGCCTGAGACAAGACCCGACGCGATCCCCGGCCCAAAAATGCCAAGGCCAAGCAGTGCCAGTGCGCCCAGTACCTGGGACATGGCAGCGGCCAGATCCGGCTCCTTGCCTTGCAATGCGGAAGCGAACTCCCCGAAGAGCGTGGAGCCGATGCCGACAATGACGGCGAGCACCATCACCTTGATGCCTGACGAGATAACATGGCCGAGCACGCGTTCGGCCAGGAACGCTGAACGGTTCCAAAGTGCGAATGGAACCAAAACAAAACCTGCCAGCGTGGTGAGCTTGAACTCAAGGATGGTGATGAAAAGCTGGATGGAAAGGATGAAGAAGGCGATGATGACCAGGAACCAGGCCATCAGCAGCACGAAGATGGTCAGTGCGTTGCCGAAGATTTCCGGGAAGCCCAGGAGCTGACTGGCTTGGTCAAGCATTGGCCAAGCACCTTCGAAACCGGTCGCGGCAATGCGGCCCGGGCGCAGGAGATTGTCTGCCGACAGATTGCCGGCCGACGCATTAATCCCGAGACCGGCAAAAGAACGATAAATGATATCGGCGAGGTTCTTGAAATTGTTCAGGATGAAGGCGAAGACGCCAACATAGAGCACCTTGCGGACAAGCCGGCCGAGAACGCTGGTCTCCTCGCCGAGCGCCCACGCCAGGCCGGCAAGTGTGATGTCAATGCCGATCAGAATGGTAGTGAGGAAGGCGACGTCGCCCGAGAGCAGACCGAACCCGCTGTCGATGTAGCGGATGAAGGTCTCCATGAAGCGATCGATGACGCCAAGGTCGTTCATGCCGCTGCCTTCCTCGTCGTGATGAACTCGTGATTAATTGCCGGGATAAGCCGAGCCGGTACCCAAGAATCGCTTCGTCATCTCGCGGGCGGCTTCCTCTGACTGGGCCTTGCGGGCGGCATCCTCGGCCTCAGCTCGAAACTGCGTTGCGAGCAGCGTCTGGATCTGCATCTGCTGCTTTGTCGAAAGCGCTATCAGCTGGTTGGTGGCCTGGCTTGCCTGAAGCGCACCGGCCGCCCCTTGGCTGCGGTTGACGAGATCGGCGAGCAGATCGCCGTCGGCGCGGACGTTCTCGACGATTTGCGACTGGACCCCCATGGTCTGGCGGAACGCCTGCATGGCGCTTTGCCAACGCTCGCGCGCAGCACTCGCCACATCGCTGACCTTGATCGTGGCGTCGTAGCTTTCCGGATATTGGCTGCGCCACTGGTCTTGAAGCTTGCCCAGATCAAAGCTGAGGCCACTCGCCTGGTCCATCAAGCCGTCGATGCGATGGAGCGAACCGGTGAGTTGGCCAACGGAAGAGAAATCCAGACGCTGAAGATTGCGCGCCATGTTCTGCAGCATGGTCGCCTGATTCTGCAGCGACTGGATCTGGTTGTTGATCTGCTCCAGGGCGCGCGCGGCCGTCAGCACGTTCTGCGCATAATTGGACGGATCGAACACGATAAGGGCGTAGGCGGGCTGCACATAGTCGGCCATAGGCTTGGCGATCAGGGAAACGGTGATCAGGCCGGAGAGAAGGCGTCGCCGCATCATGCTAATTGCTCCTTGTCTGGTTGAGGGAATTGCTTGAGAAGTTCGCCGGCCCAATCGAGGCCGCGCGCGATCAGGAACTGCGAGGCAAAGCTGCCTTGCCCGTCTTCGGACAGGATCCTGTCGATCAGAGTCTGCGTGGCCGGATCGGAAGCACCGCAAAGCGCAAGAGCGATGGGGCCAAGCCCGAGCTCGAACAGACGGTTGCCGCGGCGCGATTGCAGATAATACTGACGCTTCGGCGTGGCGCGGGCGATCAATTCGATCTGCCGCTCGCTTAAACCGAAGCGTTCGTAGGCTGTGCGCGCCTGGGGTTCCACGGCACGATCATTGGGAAGGAAAATGCGCTGCGGGCAGCTTTCGATGATTGCCGGCGCTATGGCAGAGCCCGCGATATCAGCCAGCGACTGCGTAGCGAAGACAACCGACACGTTCTTCTTTCGCAGCACCTTCAGCCATTCGCGGATGCGGGCGGCGAACAGCGGATTGTCGAGATAGACCCACGCCTCGTCGAGCATGATCAGCGTGGGCCGTCCGTCGAACCGTTCCTCAAGTCGCTGGAACAGATAGGTAAGCACCGGCAGCAAAGCGCCTTGGCTGTGCATCAGCTCCTCGGTCTCGAAACACTGCACATCCGACAAGGCCAGCCCATCATGATCGGCATCGAGCAGGCGGCCGAAGGGACCGTCGAGCGTGTAGGGCATCAATGCGGACTTCAGCGCATTGGATTGAAGCAGGACCGAAAGGCCGGTCAGTGTGCGTTCCTGCGCCGGCGCGGTGGCAAGGCTGGCCAGCGCTGACCAGATAGCCTCCTTCACCTCCGGCGTGACGGTGACGTTCTCGTGGGCAATAAGGCTGGCGATCCATTCGGCCGCCCAGCTTCGGCTAGCCTGGTCGTTGATGCTGCGCAGTGGCTGAAAGGCAAGGGAACCGTCCGCTCCTAGCGCGTGGTGTTCTCCACCCATGGCAAGTGTTGCAGCACGGGCCGAATTGCCTTTGTCGAAGACATAAACCTGGGCGCCGGCATAGCGCCTGAACTGCAGAGCAATCAGAGCAAGCAGAACCGACTTGCCGGCGCCGGTCGGACCAACAGCCAGCATGTGGCCGACATCTTCGACGTGGGTGGAAAGCCGAAACGGTGTCGACCCGCTGGTCTCGGCAACGAGAAGCGGTGGCGCTTCGGTTTGGGTGACTTTCGCGAGATACTCGTTTGTCGCAGGACCGGCCCAAACCGACGACAGCGGCATGAGATGGGCAAGGTTCAAAGTATGAACGAGCGGTTGGCGAACGTTAGCGTAGACATGGCCAGGCAATGAGCCGAGCCAAGCCTCGACCGCATTGACGCCTTCTCGGATCGTGGTGAAACCGATCCCATTGATGATGCGCTCGACCGCGCGAAGCTTCTCTGCAGCGGCTTGGCGATCCTCGCCCCACACCGTCACGGTCGTGGTGAGATAGCCGAAGCTCACATGATCGCCGCCCAATGCCTGAAGGGCTTCGTCGGCATCGAGCGCCTTGTTGTCGGCATCGCTGTCGACAAGCGGGACCGGCTCGTTGGTAATGACCTCGCGTAGGATTGCCACGATCGATTTGCGCTTGGCAAACCACTGCCGGCGCAACCGCGTCAGCGTCTTCGTGGCTTCCGTTTTCTCGAGCGGAATGAAGCGCGTCATCCAGCGATAGGCGAAATCCTGATGATTGAGGGCATCGAGAATCCCGGGCCGGGTGAGGTTCGGAAAGCCGAGGATGGTCAGTGTGCGAAGATGCTGCTCACCCAGCATCGGCTCCAGGCCACCGGCAAGCGGCGCATCGACCAGGATGGCATCCAGATATATCGGCGTTTCCGGGACCATGATAGGATGGCGGCGAGGCGAAATCGTGCCGTGGAGATAGGTCAACGTCTGAGCATCATCGAGGACGCGTACTTCGGGCATGAAACCCGAGAAGAGATCGAGCACGCGGTTGGTCTCGTCACGGAACCTCGCCAGATCCTGGCGCCAGTCTCTTTCTCCTTGGGAATAATGAGAGTCGACGAGCGCGCTTTCCGCGCGCGCCTGGGCGTCGGGCGGTGGCATAAACACTAAGGTCACATGATAGCGGCTCTCGTAGTGCGCTACCTTCCCCTCGAAAGCAGCGCGGCGTTCTTCGTCGACCAGCCACGACGCGGCGTCAGGGAAATGCGAGTTCGGATAGCCCAGCGCTTCTATGCGCTCGGCCTCAAAGAACAATGCCCAGCCAGAGCCAAGGCGTCTGAGAGCATTGTTCGCCCGGCCGCAAATGCCGACGAGTTCAGCCTCCGTCGCACTTTCGAGATCCGGGCCGCGGAACCGCAACGTCCGCTGAAAGCTGCCGTCCTTGTTGAGCACGATGCCGGGCGCCACCAAGGCAGCCCAGGGTAGATGGTCGGCAAGCCGGTCGGCTTTGCTTCGATATTCCGAAAGGTTCAGCATGCAAGCCACCCCTTCAGACGAAGGTGGCGCACAAGCACGCTGGCGAAGTCCGGATCGCGTCTTGCGGCAAAGACCGCTAACGAGTGGCCCGCGATCCAAAGCACCAGACCAGCAATCCATTGCTGCAAGCCGAAGCCAATGGCCGCGGCCACTGTACCGTTGAGGATCGCCACCGCGCGCGGAGCCCCGCCGAGCAGGATCGGCTCGGTCAGCGCCCGGTGGACCGGTACTGCGAAGCCCTCGATATGCTGCTCCCCGGCGGCCATCAGACGAGCGCCCCACCACCGAAGGAGAAGAAGGAGAGGAAGAAGCTCGATGCCGCGAAGGCGATCGACAGACCGAAGACGATCTGAATCAGGCGCCGAAAACCACCGGCGGTGTCGCCGAAGGCAAGCGTCAGGCCGGTGGTGATAATGATGATCACCGCAACGATCTTGGCGACCGGTCCCTGCACCGACTCCAGGATCTGCTGCAGCGGCTGCTCCCACGGCATGCCGGAGCCGGCGGCATAAACGGGGGCCGTGATAAGAAACGCGAGCGCTGTGGACGAAAGAAAGCGAAGCTTCTTGCGCATGAGGAAGGCCTTTCAAAGCTGCTGGAGTTGCGAAAGCGTGAGCGGGGCAACGGCGTAATCGCCGCTGCCGTCGAGACCGGTGACCTCGGCGATTGCGTCGATGTGGCGCGACGAGCCGCGGCCGGCGATGAAGACGAGCAGGTCGACGGCATCGGCGATGAGGCGGCGGGGAACGGTGACGACTGCTTCCTGTGCGAGCTGCTCGATACGGTAGAGTGCGGAGCGCGCCGAATTGGCGTGAACCGTGGCGATGCCGCCGGGGTGCCCGGTGTTCCATGCCTTCAGCATGTCGAGTGCTTCCGCACCTCTTACTTCGCCGACGATGATGCGGTCGGGCCTGAGCCGCAGCGTTGAGCGCACGAGATCGGCAAGGGTGACCGAGCCCCGCCTCGTTCTCAGGGCCACGCAGTCCCTGGCCGCGCACTGCAGTTCGCGCGTGTCCTCGATGAGGATCACCCGCTCGTCGCATTCTGCGACCTCCGCCAGCAGCGCATTGGCAAGGGTTGTCTTGCCCGAAGACGTGCCGCCGGCGACCAGGATGTTGCGCCGCTCGCGGACTGCCCTCTTGAGCACATCGACCTGCAGCGGCAGCATGATCCGGTCCGCGACATAGTCGGCCAGCGTGTAGAGCTTTGCCGCTGGTTTACGGATGGCAAAGCATGGCGCGAGCACGACCGGCGGCAGCAGACCCTCGAAGCGCTCGCCCGACGGCAGTTCGGCACTGACAATCGGATTGTCCGCGTGCGCCTCGACCCGCACATGGGAGGCGACCAGGCGGATGATGCGTTCCGCCTCGGACGGGTGCAGATGCACGCCCGTATTGACTCGGCCCTCGCCCAGCCGGTCGAGCCGCAGCGCACCGTCGGGATTGACCATCACCTCGATGACGGACGGATCGGCAAGGGCTTCGGTGATTGCCGGACCCAGGGCGGTGCGCAGCATGACACGCCGCCGGTGGTCGGCCTCGGGATGAGAGCTCATCCTTCCCCTCCCCCACCATTGTCTTTGCTAAGCGACTTTTTGCCGGAAGCGAGCTGGCGGCCGACCTTCTCAACGAATTTCTCGAAACGCTCTTGGGCAATAGCCTGCGTTGCCCGATCCGGGACCGGCGTGTGGGCATGAAGGGTGATCGAAAAGCGGATGAAGAGCGCCAGGCTCTCCAGGATCACCTCGGAATCGCGCCTGACGTGGGCAAGATCGCGGGAGAGCCGGTCAAGCCTTACGCCGTAGCGCCGATCGAACTCGCTCTCGCCACGCCGCTCGATGAACGCCTCGATCGCCTTCGCCACGATCGCTGATTTGGTCGTTGACGGATCGCGACTGAGGTTGTCCAGTTTCTCGCTGAGCTCCGGCTCAAGCAGAAACTGATGGCGAATGCGGTGCGGCTTCATGCGGCTCGTTCCGACGGCCCGGCGTTGCGCCGGCGACGGGAGAAGCATCGGCCAGACGCTCAAAATTGCTTATGGCCGTTATCTACGCTGAGGTGCGCTCTGCAACTCAGCGGACTTCAGAAGCCGGGAATGACATCGTCGCCCCTGCCCTCGTTGATACCGTAGGCGCGGGCCGCAGTGGAAATCCGATCCATGACACGCTTGTCCGCGAGCGCTTCGCTGTCATCGTCTGCGGGCTTGTACAGATCGGCCTGATCGGGCTCTTGAGAGACAACAACGTCTTCTTCGGGCAGGCTTGGATGGCGTTGCTGCTGAACGCCTCCCTCGTCTTCAACTGGCGCGTCGGCGCTTTCCTCGTCCGCAGCAAGTCGGCTATCGACGCTGCACACTTGTCCAGTCCAGCCGTCCGGGCGTGATGCAGGGCAGTCCGCATAGGGCCCGTCGTGCAGCACCGGCGCAGGCAGCACCCGATCTGTGAAATTCTGATCCTGATAATAGCGCAGCTTCTTGGCGCGGATCGGCGGCAACCCAGAAACCAGGACCAATTCGTCTGACGGCGGCAATTGCATCACCTCGCCTGGCGTCAGGAGCGGGCGCGCGGTTTCCTGGCGGCTCACCATGACATGTGAAAGCCAGGGCGCAAGCCGATGGCCCGCATAGTTGCGCATCGACCTAAGTTCGGTTGCGGTGCCGAGGGCATCCGAGATGCGCTTGGCCGTGCGTTCGTCATTGGAGGAAAAGGCAATTCGCACGTGGCAATTGTCGAGAATAGCATTGTTCTCGCCATAGGCCTTTGAAACCTGGTTCAAAGATTGTGCGATCAGATAGGAGCGAATGCCATAACCTGCCATGAAGGCGAGCGCCGTTTCGAAGAAGTCGAGGCGACCGAGCGCCGGAAACTCGTCCAGCATCATGAGCAGCTGATGCTTACGGCTCTTCTTCGGGTCCCCCTCCAGACGCTCCGTCAACCGCCTGCCGATCTGGTTCAAGATCAGTCGCACCAAAGGCTTGGTGCGCGAGATATCCGAAGGCGGCACGACCAGATAGAGCGACAGCGGTCGCTCTCCATCCACTAGGTCAGCGATGCGCCAGTCGCAGGACGAAGTGGCCGCCGCGACCGTTGGATCACGATAAAGCCCGAGAAAGGACATGGCGGTCGAGAGGACGCCTGAGCGCTCGTTTTCCGACTTGTTCAGGAGTTCGCGAGCCGCCGAGGCCACTACGGGATGGACCTGAGGGTTATGCCCCGTCCCGAGATGGTTTGTCGTCATCATCCGCCGTAGCGTTGCGGCAAACGAGCGTTGCGGGTCCGACAGGAAGGTGGCGACGCGGGCCAGCGTCTTGTCCTCTTCAGCGTAGAGCACGTGCAAAATGGCGCCAACTAGGAGTGAATGGCTGGTCTTCTCCCAGTGGTTCCGTCGCTCCAGCGCGCCCTCGGGATCGACGAGGATGTCGGCGATGTTTTGAACGTCCCGGATCTCATCTGGGCCTTTGCGCACCTCCAGCAGCGGGTTGTAGCGTGCCGATCTCGGGTCGGTCGGATTGAACAGAAGGCAGTACGAGAATTTCGACCGCCAGCCGGAGGTCAACTGCCAATTTTCGCCTTTTATATCATGAATGATGGCAGACCCGGTCCAGGAAAGTAGCGTTGGAACAACCAGCCCCACGCCCTTGCCCGAACGCGTCGGCGCAAATGCCATGACGTGCTCCGGGCCGTCATGGCGCAGATAGCGATCGTTCAGCCTACCGAGGAAAACGCCCGCCGGCCGTAACAACCCTGCCGTCTCGACCTCATGAGTCGTGGCCCACCGTGAAGACCCATAGGTCGTAACCGACCCGCGCTGTCGCGCGCGCAAAAGCGAGCCAGCGATTGCGGCGGCACAGCCCAGGAATCCGCTGGCGCCTGCAAGCGTACCGGCTTTGTCGAAGACCTCCGGCGCATAAGCATCGAAGTGGAACCACCATTCAAACAGCTTCCACGGCTTGTAGATTGGCCAGCCGGCGAAGAGAAACCATGGTGCGCCGAGAGGCGTCTGGTAGGTCAGCATTTGAGCGCACCATTGGGTTGCCGTCCATACGCCGATAATGACAATTGCGCACACAACGGCGATCTGCCCGATCAGTAGCTTCGTAGGTGTCATCGGCTTGGCCCGCTGAACAACGCGACCTAGCATCGCGCGGCGCAGCCGGGACAGGAATGTTCCTCACATACGATTTGGGAGCAATGAACGACTTCCTACGTATGCAGGTCGGTCAGCACGCGTGTTGCGCCTTCACGCGACACCATCCGCCACTCCATCCTTTCCATTCACCCTGAGGCCCGGCGCCGCCGACAGTTGCGTGACCGCTCCTCCGCAAAGTTATCTTCTGCGTTCAGGGAGCCACGGCGCCTGGGCTGGCTGATGAACACCGTCCGCTCGCGCATGTGGGGTCGAATTGATTTGTGCCCAAGTGGAGGCAGGCTCGTCTTCCAACAGTTGCCGCAGTTCCCCTGGCTCGAACGCCATCATCGGTGGGGAAGCGGGTTCATCCTCCAACAGTTGCCGCAGTTCCCCTGGCTCGAACGCCATCATCGGTGGGGAAGCGGGTTCATCCTCCAACAGCTGCCGCAGTTCCCC